>JAJFMB010000259.1 GCA_021772355.1 Chlamydiota bacterium
GGTGCCGGAACCTTCAACCCTGCGACTTTTTTACGTTGTCTTGGGCCGGAGCCTTATCGCGCCGCCTACATTGAGCCCTGTCGAAGACCAACTGACGGTCGGTATGGAACCAACCCCAACCGACTGCATCACTATTTTCAGTATCAGGTTATTGTTAAGCCTTCACCGAAGAATATACAGGAATTATATTTATTGTCTCTTGAGGCTGTAGGCCTTGATTTGAGTAAGCACGATATTCGCTTTGTTCACGATGACTGGGAAAACCCTACTATTGGCGCTTGGGGCCTGGGCTGGGAAATCTGGATTGACGGTATGGAAGTCACACAATTTACCTACTTTCAAAGTGTGGGCGGCGTAAGTCTTAGTCCTATTACAGTGGAACTAACGTATGGTCTTGAGCGTTTAGCTATGTATATCCAGAATGTGGATAGCATTTTTGATCTCCAGTGGAACGAACAGTTGACCTATGGCGATATCTACCACCGGAATGAGGTGGAGTGGAGTCACTACAATTTTGAGGAAGCCTCGACAGAGATGTGGCTTCACCATTTTGAGGATTACGAAAACGAAGCCAAGCGGTTGATGGAAAAGAAATTACCGATTCCCGCATATGATTTTATTATGAAAGCCTCTCACGCTTTTAATATGCTCGATGCTCGCGGAGTGATTTCTGTTACGGAACGCACGGGTTACATCTCTAGAATTCGCGATCTGGCTCGTCTTATTGCTGAGAATTATCAAAAGAGTCGGGAAGAGTTAAACTATCCGTTGAAGGACCGTTTCGTTGTAGAGTCTACCAGTGAAGAAGAACAAGAGCCTATGCCTTTGGAACTCAAAAAGGCAATTCCCAGCAAAAAAGATGACTTCCTTTTAGAAATTGGCTCAGAAGAACTTCCTGCAACATTTGTGGCCATAGGGTGTCGCAATTTAGAAAAAGCTGTGTGTCACTTATTAGAGACAGAATCTATTCCTTATGATCACTTAGAAGTTTACGGAACTCCTAGGCGCCTCGCTGTTTTGGTTAAGGGATTGCAATTGGGAAAACCTGCTGAAAAGCAGGAGAAAAGAGGGCCTGGATTAGATCAAGCTTATGACGACGAGGGAAAGCCAAGGCCTGCAGCTCAAGGATTTTTCCGCTCACTTGAGATGGAACCTCCTAAGCTGGACGATTTACGTGCCGGCTGTGTCGATAATGTGGAAATCAGGACAATTAAAGGAAGTGACTATCTTTTCGCGACTATTGAGGTTCCAGGTCTTGCTACTGCAGAATTTTTACAGCAACACCTTCCTAAATTGATTTGTCAGTTAGATTTTCCAAAGAAAATGCGCTGGGGCACGCTAGATATTTCTTATGCGCGTCCTTTGCGATGGATTGTTGCGCTTTTCGGCAATGCACTCATTCCCTTTAAAGTGGGAAATGTGCTCTCCGGTCGAAACTCTTTTGGCCATCGGCAACTCGATCCTGATTCTTTTTTCATCTCAAGAGCTCAAGACTATGTCTCTACTTTGAAAGATCATCACGTAATGGTCGATATTAAAGAGCGGAAAGAGAGCATTAATGCACAACTAGATCAATTAGAAAAAGAACATGGGGGAACTGCAATTGAAAGAGATCGTGTTATTCCTCAAGTTCTGCATCTTGTTGAGTGGCCCGAAGTGACGGTTACAAACTTTGATTCTGTCTTTCTCAAAGCCCCAAAAGAGGTGCTGATTTCGGAAATGGTAGAGCATCAAAAGTACTTCCCTATTGCCAATGATGATGGTTCCTTAAAAAACCTTTTTGGAATTGTCTGTAATACCACACCAAGCGATGAGATACGTCATGGTAATCTGAAAGTGCTGTCAGCGCGGCTAGCAGATGGAGTCTTTCTATTTGAACAAGATCAAAAAGTAGCGCTGGAAGCGTTTAATGACAAGTTGCGCCACACTACATTTCAAAAGGAATTGGGATCAGTATGGGATAAGGTGGAGCGTATTATGGCAAACGCTGAGGTGTTACAACAGCATCTTGGTATTAGTTCCATAAGCAAAGTGAGGCGGGCTGCCGAGCTTTGTAAAACCGACCTTGCCTCCCAAATGGTGTATGAGTTTCCCGATCTTCAAGGGATCATTGGGCAGTACTACGCTCTTGAGAAAGGGGAAGATCCCGAAGTTGCTCAAGCAATTGACGAACATTGGATGCCCCGAGGGGAAAATGCTCCTTTGCCTGAAACTGAGACAGGCATTGTTGTGAGTTTGGCCGATAAATTTGACAATCTTATTGGCTGCTTTAGTGTAGGTCTTAAACCTACATCGTCTAGTGACCCTTACGCTTTGCGTCGCCAAGCTCTTGGTATCATCAAAATTTTGATTCAGGGAAAAAGGCATTTCCCGATCATGGAAGTGCTGCGTCAGTGTATCGCGCACTATCCGCGCTCTGTCGTACAAGATCCCGAACAACTCCTTCAAGATCTTCAAGGTTTTTTTCAAAACCGGATTAGAAGCGTCTTTCAAGATTATGGACTGCGCAAAGATGAAATCGATGCGAGCATTGCGAGCGGTGTTACAGATATTTACGACAGCTTTTGCAAAGTGCAAGCGTTGCACCAATTTCGAGTCTCCGGCACTCAATTTCCTCTGCTCTTCGAAGTGTACAAGCGCGCAAAAGGGCAGATAAACGGTCAGCAACAGCAACCTTTTTCCAATCAATTGCTTCAAGAAAAGGCGGAGCAAGATCTTGACAGCTGCCTTACGGTGACTAATAGTGCTCTAAACCAAGCTCTTGATAGCCATGACTATGACAGAGCGTATGCGCTTATCGCAAAACTTCAACCTAAGCTTGCTGCACTATTTGATGAAGTGCGCATTCTCGCTGATGATCCCGCTCTTCGCACGAACCGTATTGCATTGCTACAGCGTGTTTTTGGGCTTTTTGGCCTTCTTCTGGACTTCAGCAAAATCCAAGAGGGGTAAAGTGTGCGATTAATCTACGGAGCGTAGTAACCAACGAACTTGGCTTTGCCAATTCCAATTTCATCATGAAAATCGATCACGGCAGCACTGCTTTTTGCTAAGCCATGAGGGAGAACTTCTGCGCCGACAAGTTTTTCAACGAATTGCGCAAGTGTCGGGGCATGTCCCACCAAAACGACAGTTTCGTTGAATTCCGGGGCAGGAAGGCTGTCTAAAAGAGCGTCACCGTCAAATTCAACACCCAGTGCCGGATCTTCATAGACAGGAATCTTAAAGATTTCTGAGATCACTTCAGCTGTTTGCAGCGCTCTTAGTAGAGGAGAGGTTAAAATCATGGTTGGCTTTAGGCCATGCCCTTTAAGCTCTTCGGTCACTCTTCGCTGAATGGCTTCCCCTTCTTCAGAAAGAGGGCGAAGAGCATCTTCGGCATAGCCGTCGCTTTTGGGCTTCCCATGTCTAATGGCAATTAGTCTTGTTGTCATGTCCGTCACTATAACGATATTAACGTTTGCGAGCAATAGGGGTTTGCCCTAAAATCACAGGCATGCCTATCTTCAGTCGCGACAGCTTGGAAAATTTGCGTCAGCGTATCGATATTGTCGATGTGCTCTCTGCACATTTGGACTTAAAGCCCACCGGCGCCTCGTATAAGGGTCTTTGCCCTTTTCATGATGAGAAAACACCCTCTTTTGTCGTACAAAAAGGGGATCATCACTACCATTGCTTTGGTTGTGGAGCTCACGGAGATGCGATCCAGTTCTTGATGGCGCACCTTAAAATGAGCTTCCTAGAAGCTGTTGAGAGTTTAGCACAGCGCTTCCAAGTTCCGCTTGAACAAATCGATCAGGGTAATGAGCAGAAGGGGCCTGATAAAGGTAAGCTGAGAGATATTTTGGAGTTTACCGCCCGTTTCTATCACTTCCTTCTTTTGCATACTCAACAAGGGCATCGTGCCTTACACTACCTTTACCGACGTGGAATCGATCTTGATTTTATTCGTAGTTTTCAGCTGGGTTTATCTCCTAATACCCCTATGCTTCGCCAGGTAATGCACGAAAAAGGGATCAGTGACCAGCTCCTTTTTGATGCAGGGCTTCTTGGTAAGGATCTTAAACGGGAATTTTTCTCCGACAGAATTATGTTTCCCATTCATAATGCCTCAGGGAGTGTGATTGGATTTTCGGGTAGAAAATATAAGGAAGAGACATTTGGTGGAAAATACATCAACTCTCCGGAAACCGCATTATTTAAGAAATCGCGCACTCTTTACGGACTTCATCATTGCCGTCGCCGTATCGCCAAGGAACGCAAAGCGATACTTGTTGAGGGACAAATCGACACACTACGTCTTATCCATACGGGTTTTGATATTTCTGTGGCAGCGCAAGGGACAGCTTTTGGCGAAGGTCATGCTAAAGAACTTGTATCTTTGGGCATTAATCAAATTTATCTCGCGCTCGATGCTGACAATGCCGGTCGGGAAGCTGCTTGTAAAATAGGAGATATTTTCCAAAAAGAGGGCGTAGCAGTATCTATTATTACACTGCCCGAAGGAAGCGACCCTGACACATTCCTAAGAGAGGAAGGTCCGGAGATGTTTCAGAAGCTTCTTGAAAAGGGGGAAGATTACCTTCCTTTTCTCGTGCATCATCACGGGAAAACCCTTAACCTCGACACTCCTGCGGGTAAAAATGAACTTGTCAATAAACTAGCGCAGCAAATTAGGCGTTGGGAACATCCTCTAATGATACACGAAAGCTTACGTAAGCTTGCCAATCTCATTCATGTCCCGGAAGACATGGTGGGGGTTGGACAAATACAAACGCCAAACGTTTACATAAAAAGGTCTTCGAGTGTTGGCCTACAAGAGGTCGATCCCGACCGGGTTTTGGAATGTGATCTGCTCCGTTGGCTGCTTCTTCTAGGTGAGAGTCATCCGCAATTCCTTGGGATTGTCCATGCTCACATTGATTCAAAACACTTTCGCATTGCTGCTTGCGCTAAACTCTATCAAACATTTCTTGAGCATCACACTCAGCAAAAGCCGTGTGATCTTCTTTCACTCGCCATTAGTCTTGATGATCCTGAGGGACAGCTCCTCATGTCCGAATTGCTCCAAAAACGGGTGAACAAAGAGCGCGCCGAGCAGCATCTCTATGAAGCAATACAAAAGGTCTTAGATAGACACTGGATGCAAGAGAGAGAGCACATAAAAATGAAAATTCAAACAGGCGATTGCTCCGATGAGGAAGTGATGCAGCTTGTAAAGCAATTTGATACTTTAAAAAGCCATCCGCCAAAGGTGGATAAAGCGCTAAAGTAGGAGAGGTTATCGATGTCTCATTTGGTTTTTTACGATGGAGAGTGTGGTTTGTGCGACCATGTAGTCAGATGGCTTTTACCAAGAGACGATAAAAAACAATTTCTTTTTGCCCCATTACAAGGCAAGACCGCACAAGAAGTGCTTTCTCATTTACCGGAAGAAATCAAGAAGGCCGACAGTGTCATTCTTGTGGAAAACTACCGTCAAGATGACGAATCGGTTAGTATCTATGGTAAGGCTGCGTTTCGTATTGCTTGGCTTTTAGGAGGGAAATGGAAGTTAATGGGATGGTTGAACTTTCTTCCGGCCGTTCTTTATGATTGGGGCTATCGACTTGTAGCACGAAATCGTAAAAAAATCTTCGGTGAAACATGTTTGGTACCGGACTCAAGTTATCAAGATCGCTTTTTGGAATAAGACTCCTGATGGTTAGAGTTTTTCCTCGTCCGGTTCCGTGCGGTAGATACGGCGACAAGCGTGTTGAGCTTGAGAATCGCTTTTGCCCACCATCAGGTTTCCAAACTCTCCTCCTAAGGCACTTCCGGTGATTGAAAGAGCAACGGAAACAACCGCCACGCAGCTCTCATAATCACCCTCTTCTTGCTTGTTGAATTGTTGAGCGATCGCGTTTGCGGCTTCCTCGATCTTTTCATCCATCTCACGTGGAGGCATGGAACTTAATGTCTCTCTCCCCATAAGCTCAAGTTCGGTGATCTCTTTAGGTTTGTTAATGGGAATTTCAGTTTCATTTGGGTCCCAAGGCATTATTTTTCCTCCGTTTAACAAGGAAGCACCTAGATCAGGAGTAATCTCTCTGCATCCTTGCTTCCTAGAAAGAATAGAGATAACCAAAAGTCTTTTTTATTTCAAGGTTTTGGCTGTTTTCATAATAAATCTTTTACTGTATAAGAATCATTTTTAGGATGGAAATGCAAGAGATATGAGTCGCAGGGCGTATTATTTAGCAATTGGAATATTTGTCAGCTTTATGCTGATGCTAAGCATCGCTATATTTCCCTCTTACAAAGAACTCTCTTTGATGCTCTTTTACGATCACCAATATGAGCGCGCCTATGATCGATACTTGCACTTATATGAGGAAGGGGATCGTTCTGTGTCTACCGTTATTCCCCTTGTATGGCTTATGCTAGAACATGCTGATGTCGACCGCGCGATTGACATCCTGAAAACATTTGTTGCTGCTCATCCTAACTCGATTGAGGCAAGATTGTTGCTCAGTCGTCTGTATGTGAGCGCGGATAGACCGTATGAAGACTTGATGAACCTAGAAAAGTTATATGAGCTTCAGGCATCACCTCAAATTTTGTACAGGCAAAGGGCTTTATTTGGTTACTACGGGGAGGTTGACGAAGAGATCCGCGTGTTGGAACTAATCATTAATGCCCATGGTGGAGGGGAAGCAGCTTACAGGGATCTTGCTTACTTGCATGCTTCTCAAGGACAAGTTAAAAAGGCGATCAAAGTCTTAAATAGGATGACTCAAAATCACCCTCTACACACCTTGGAGTCAAATACATTAGAGCTGTATGCACATTTACTGATCGACGAGGGGAGGGAAAAGGAGGCAGTTCAAACGATCAGTTCCTATGTATTGGCAAACCCGTCTGAAGAAAAATCTCTGCAGTTGATTTATCTACTGCTAAGAGAAGGTCTTCCTATTGAGGGGCTCAAGGTCTTCGACTTGTTAAGTCCTGAGGAACAAAACAAACCTGCAGCCTTTAAAACTCGTATTAATTTAATGATGGCTGCTGATCAACAAGATGAGGCTTATCAGATATTACAAAGACGTTTCGAAGCAGATCGTCTACCACGTAATTTAATGGCCGATTTCCTTGATCTTGCAGTTGAAAGACAAGACCTTTCGTTAGCTGCTAAAATTATTGAAAAAAAACACCTCGCAAACATTTCACGGATGACCATTATTCGAATGGGGGGATTAGTCGCAGAGAAAAAGGACAAGCTCTTAGCTAAGCGTGTGATGGAATTTTTAGGGGAAGATTACTTAAAAACGCGCCCTGTTATTGCAAAAACGTATGAACTAGCCTTTGTAAAGGCTTCATCCGAGGATGAAAAAGCGTTGTTACAAACACTTGATCTTGAGAGTTTGGATAGCGTTCAGAAAGCGTTGTTGGCCCACGTCTACGACACACTTGGGTTTCGCGATCAGGCAAAACAAGTTTTAGCGCAAATAGATTCTTTTCCCACTCTTGATGATCAAACAGCATCTCGACTCACAGTATTATATATAAAAAACAATTTGATAGATAAAGGCTTGGAATTGGTCTTACAAAGACGAAGTGAAAGGGGGTTTGATCGCCCTAACATGGAGATGATGTGGTTATTGTTAATGGCGGCCAAGGGAGATAAGAAAGTCGTTGACGAGTGGATTCAATCACATCCGGGGGTAGGTAGAAAATTCCTGACGGATCTTTTTTACGCAGCCTCTGATGGGAAACAAGCCGGTGTTGCTGTAAAGGTGGCAAAAGAACTTGATGCTAGATTCCCCAGTCCGAAACATAAATTGATGCTGGGTCAAGCGTACGTCCTGAATAATCAGCCAAAAAAGGCTTTGGTGCTGTATGAAAAGATGCAGCTAAGTGGTTATGATGTGTCATACCCCTATCTTCTCGCTTTGATTGGAGTTGCAGCCAATGAACCGGAGTATCTGCCGGAACTTCAATTAGCCATTAAAGAAGAATTAGAAGAGGGTATCCTACCGGAAGGGAAACAACGTGAACTGGGGTATGCCTTATTTGAAAAAGGATTTGATCAGGAGGCTACCGGTATTTTCTTAGCATTGGCAGGTGAAAAGCCGTATAAAAGCCCTGATGTGCAAGCATTACTAAGTCTTTGGGATAAAAAATTAACGCCGGAAAGAATCGAGTGGTTGGAGAAAAGAATCTTAGAAGAAGATGCTAAAGAGAAAGCTCTCTGGTTGCAGTATTTGCTATGGAATGATGTTCCTCAAAGTGTGATTGCCCTTGTTAGTCGAGAGGACTTGCACAATGATAAATTGGCTGATGTGTATATCGAAGCGTTAATTAAAATGAAAT
>JAJFMB010000260.1 GCA_021772355.1 Chlamydiota bacterium
AATTGGAACTTTCTGAGGAAACTATTGTTGAGATCGTCTCCAATGTTCTCAAATCCGTTGCCCAGCATAAAAAAATTGCCATCTATACGAATCCAAAAGATCTAGAAATTTTAGAAAAAAATCGACCTAAACTTAAAGACATTTTTGAGTCACTTGAAGCCCTCTCCCTACGTCCTCGTGAAGATATCTCCCCTGGAGGATGTGTCATCGAAACAGAAGGAGGCATTATTAATGCACAACTTGAAAATCAGTGGAAAGTACTAGAACGCGCATTTGACATGATGTTTAAAGGGCAAACATTAGAATCTTTAAAAAAAGAAATGAAAGAATAAGGTTGAGCCTTTATATAAAACCGCTATAATTCTAATTTTATCAATGGTAACTTTTATGTCATCGCTCAGACAGCTCAATCACAAATCTCTGCTTTCGTTTCTCATCTTAGCATGCTTTTTATGCGTGATGCCCGATAGGATCTATTCACAGAGAACTACCACATCCCTTGCTCCGCAGGAGCAGGTCGAAGAGTCACAAAAAGCAATTGGCATCCCAGATACATTTGAACAGTACAAGCGTCCTTCGTTAATCACTCAAGCTGTTGTCCTTTCTCTTTTCGCCATGTTGCCCTTTATCATTATGATCTTAACCTCCTTCCTCAAGATCGTGGTGGTACTTTCTCTTTTGCGGAATGCCTTGGGAGTCCAACAAGCACCTCCTAACCAGGTTATTAACGGTATTGCTTTTATGTTAAGCCTGTTCGTCATGTACCCTACAATCATCGCAATGTATACCGCTGCGCAGACCGTCGTGGAAAGATCACAGGCACCGGAATCCCTAATCTCTCCGGAATCATCAACGTACATCATTGCCATCGCTGCTGAAGCGCAAGAACCTTTAAGAGAATTTTTAACAAAAAACTCCTCCGTCAAACACCAAGCACTTTTCTACCGTTTATCCTACCGTATCCTGCCCGAGGAGTATAGAGAAGACCTAAAACCTGATGATTTTATCATCTTGGTACCGTCTTACATTACAAGCCAACTAAAAGATGCATTTGAGATCGGAGTCTTAATCTACATACCCTTCTTCGTTATCGACTTAGTGACTTCAAACATCTTGCTCGCAATGGGAATGATGATGCTCTCTCCTGTCACCATATCCATGCCCCTAAAACTTTTCTTACTCGTCATGCTCGATGGATGGACGCTCCTTGTCGAGGGATTGGTCAATACATTTAGATAAGGTAATAATTCATGTTTCGTACACAAGTCGTTCAGCTCGCCTACCAAGGATTACTATTAATCCTCATTTTATCGGCGCCCCCTATTCTTATTAGTATGTTTTTCGGCATTCTCGTTGCAGTTTTCCAAGCTGCAACTCAGATTCAAGAACAGACTTTATCTTTTACTGTAAAACTCGTGGCTGTAACATTAACTTTGATGTTTTTTGGAGGATGGTTAGGAGCTCAAATAATGTCCTTTGCCGCCAATATATTTAATAATTTCGCAGAATGGAGCGTAGCTGGGACGTGAATATTCAACGAATAACTGATTATGTCTGAGAACTATGTCGCTGTTTTTCTTAACAGCATTTTCGCTAACGCTAGCCCTTTGTCAGCCCTTTCTCTCTTTTTTTTATTTCTAGCGCGCATGCTTCCCATCTTGGCACAAGCCCCTTTTTTTGGAGCTAAACTCCTACCCCACACGACCAAGATGGCTCTCGCTGTTTCTCTCTTTGTGATCTTCTTACCGAAACTACTCGTTGTTATGACCACAGCACCAACTTTTGACACCAGTCTCATCTGGCTTGTGATCAAAGAAATGGTGATCGGCACTATACTCGGCTTTTTGATTACCGTCCCTTTTACTCTCGTGCAAAATGCGGGAATATTTATTGACCACCAACGAGGCGGCGCCAGTTTAATGGTTAACGATCCTGCTGTGCAGAATCAATCCTCTCCCCTTGGAACCTTGTTTAACTTAGTCTTAATCTACATTTTTTTTGTGATCAATGGTCCCTTTTTATTTATCGACTCCATCTTGATTTCCTATGATGTCATTCCACCTGATCAGTTCATCAATCCTCTGCTCTTTTCAGAAGGATCACAGTTTTGGGATGTCTCTATCAGCCTACTCAATAATATTATGAAAATCTCTGTACAACTTGCATCACCTGGATTGATCACCATTTTGATGACAGATATGTTCTTAGGAATCGCGAACCGTCTCGCTCCTCAGGTGCAGATCACCTTCTTGGGACTTCCCTTAAAATCCCTACTAGGACTCACTGCTGTCACAATAGGCTGGAGCCTCTTTTCCGATCAAATGGCTCATGAGGCCTACGTTTACATCCAAAAAATTACTGAATTAATCTACTCATTCCAAAACCCGCTCGGTTTATGACAATCGCAATTTTATTCATTATCGGAGGCGCTACTGCTCTCTATCTAGGAGCTGAAATGCTTGTTCGTGGAGCGTCTCGCATAGCAATTAGCCTCGGTATTCCAACACTTGTTGTCGGATTAACGATCGTCTCGATCATCACATCTTTTCCCGAGGGAGTAGCGAGCCTAATCGCTCAAATCAGAGGAGATGATGATATCGCTGCCGCTAACGTCATCGGCTCCAACATTGCTAACGTAGGACTTATCATAGGTATGGCTGGCTTGATTTCCCCTCTATCCATCTCCACGCATATTCGAAACATCGATACTCCCATCATGATCTCCACGCTTATTCTTCTACTTCTTCTCATGCTCCCGGGTGAAATCAACCGCCTCAGCGGCGCTCTACTCATCACCCTCCTCATTGCTTATGTTATTTATCGCATTAAAACTGGAGAGCAGACACTCGAAGAGGAAAAACTGACAAAATTAAAACCCAAATCTTCTTCGAAACTTCAAGAATACGGTTGGGACGCCACTCTAGTCATAGTGGGAATGCTCTTTCTTATCCTGGGCGGACACATCTTTGTCACAGGCTCCGTTACTCTTGCTAAGCTTCTCAGTATTTCAGAGCGCGTGATCGGACTCACTCTCGTAGCTATTGGCACCTCTCTACCCGAACTTGCCACCACCGTCGTTGCCACATACCGAAAACACACCGACCTTGCTGTCGGCAACGTTGTCGGCAGCAATATCTTCAACAGCCTTTTCATTATTGGTTTTGTCTCTCTTATCAAACCCATCACATTCACCACTACCCTTCTCTCCTATGACGGCCTTATCATGGTAGGATTTAGCCTCTTCTTTTGGCTCCTTATGTGGACAGGAAACACCATCCCAAGACTTGGGAGTGCTTTATTGCTGATTTGTTACGGGACTTACCTCTATACCCTCTAAATAGTCAATTCATTGGCCCTCAGGGAACCACAAGATGACCGAACGACTCTCTTGGTATCCTAGAAGTAAACTATTTGTAGCAAATTCACTAACCCCATTGTAGCATATTCACTAACCCCAGAAATAAAGAAGCGAGCAAACAAGAGCAAGGTTACACTCGCGAAAAATTGGGTAACTGCGCAGCAGTTGCACTGTTTGAGCGAGTCTTGCCCTCGAAGAGGGCAATTTCTTTTGAAGATGCTTTAAGCTTAGGTAGTCAAAATCTACTTTAAATGCGAGGGGATTGTCCCCTCGCACACCCCTCTCCCGCCTTGCGTCATACACTACTACGTAGTGTATTCCTCAGTTGGGCTGACCCTGTTCTTGTTTATTCGCTTTTTTGTCTTTGAAATTTTTGGATGTTCTACAAACAGTTCGAGACTTGGTCAGCAAGAAACTCTTCCCGTCTTTCATTGTGCCCGGAGGGCCAATAAATAGACTGGAGACTATCATCCAAACATCTCCATGCGACAATCATCTGACCTTGGCTATTAGTTGCTGTGTGATGATCGCAATAAAAGTCCTTCTCAATCACATGGCTCTCTTGCTTTTCCCATACATCGTTGCCTTTAGCGAGGACAACTTTATGTAGCATTCGCTTATTTCCAGGAACTTCAGTCTTCAACAGTGCGATTGCATTGCCTTGGGCATCCATGGAAAGCTGCACATCGTTAATGACACGATAACCCTTAATATGTGAAATCTCTGGCCAGATATTAAAAGCTCTTAGGTCTTCCCATTTTTTCTCACCTTTCTTCAAAATCGCCCCATGCAGTAGATCTAAGCCTTTGTGGAACTCTAACCAAACGACAACGATGTTCCCTTGGGCATCCATCGCCATCTGAGGTTCAGAAGCATCTTTAGCACCCTTTTTGCTGAGCTGAACCGGATCCTTCCAATTCTTATCTAGAACTGCAGATTGAATGTTTGTGCCATCATTCCACGCAACGATAACCCCTCTCTTTTTGTCCGCAACGCTTTTAAAATGGGGAAAGGTATCTTCATCCGTTTTCAGCAGGGGATAAGCGTCTCTTCCTCCATAATTCATCTCTAAATAAACAGGAAAACCATGGATGCAAAGATTATCATCATGCCACAGAAGGTGCACTTGACCATTTTGCATCATGGCAAATTGCAAGTCATAAATCCCGTTTAATTCCTTATGATAGAATTGGGCTCCTTGGCTCTCTTCTTCATTATCAAACCAAGCAAAGCCAAGAAAAGTGTTTTCTATACGCCAAGCTGCATATGAGTTTCCGCGGGAATCCGTCGTTAAAGCCACAGTTGCCGGACTATCAGTATTGCCCCGCAAACATTGAACTTCCCACTCTTGCGACTGATCCGAAATCAAAGCAAACCAGAGGTTATTCTCTTCATCCCCCCATGAAAGCAGACCTTTTCCCTGTTCGTTTACTGAAAGAGAGGGAAAGACTCCTTTATGTTCAAAAGTAGGAATCCACTCCGTTGATCCAAGTGGAAGATAAGCCCCGTGAATACGCTGATCATCAGTCGACCAAACAGCGATGGCATCTCCAGCAGCTGTTAGGGCCACTTTAGGCGTGGAATTTCCAGCACCCAAATCAGCAGTTTGTATCCAGTTACCCCAACAAGAATGACTTATAATTAAAAATAATAATACTGAAATAATTTTATTCATATATAACTCCTAATAAAGATGGATATTATAAACGAAATCTAATTATTATTCGAAGCTTTTGTTAATCTCTCAACTAAAGTAACCCACTGTCCCCCATCAGAAACATTAAGATCCACCCACGCTTCCTGAATCCCCTCCTGATCGAGCCTTCGAAGAGTGGCATACAAATTAGCTAAAATTTCTTTTATATTTTCCCCCAGAATAAAAGTACGACTTCCTTCGGGATATACTCTCCCCTCATAGCCTATTATCGTCTTCATATTCTTTGAAAAATGCCTGGTTAAATGAAGCTTTGCCTTAGGAGCATAATGCCGATACAGCTGCCCCGGGCAAGCGGGCTTTTTTCCATCTCCTTGTGTATAGCGCGGTACATAACCTAGGACAATTTCAATCTCCTCCGCAGCAATACACCCTAAACGAATGATCTCCCACTGATTCTCATGGTAGCGCATTACCGTAGACTCCATCCCTTGAACGCACGGGCCACCATCTAAAACGGGAAAGTCTGCGCCAAAATCCTCTTTTACATGCTCTGCTGTTGTTGCTGAAGGTTTGCCAGAAAGGTTGGCAGAAGGCATGACTAGAGGCCCTGTTTTTGCGATCACCTCTTGTGCAAGAGGGTGTTTTGGTGCCCGAAAAGCTGCGGTTTGAAGCCCCGCACGCGCAACTGTAGGAATGGTCTCAGAAATGATAGGGACCACTAACGTCAAAGGTCCCGGCCAAAAGGCGGCAGTCAAACTTTCAAACTCTGGTGGCAACTGTTTAACAAAGGGAACAACATCTCGTACAGAAGAGACATGAATAATTAAAGGATTGTTCGCCGGACGCCCTTTCAGGAGATAGATCTTTTCTATCGCTTTTGGATGTTTTAGCGAAGCTGCCAAACCATAAACTGTTTCAGTAGGAACAGCGACCACTTCCCCGTTATTTAACAGTTCTGACGCATTCATTTTAAAAGAGCGATCACTTTTATTAGAGAGGAGATAAAGCGATCCACTTCATCCTTGGTATTATACAAGCCAAAAGAGATTCGCGCGGCAGCTGTAATGTCAAAACGAGCCATGGTCGTTTGCGTACACTGATGACCGGTGCGGATGGCGATTCCCTCTAAGTCTAGCATGGTACCCAAATCTAAGGGATGTACTCCCTCTACAATAAAACTGATGATCGCGCCCTTTTGTGGGACGTCACCAAGGAGGGTGACCCCTTTGATTTGATTTAACTTTTCAGCAGCATAAGTGTAGAGTTCATGCTCCCAACTTTGAATCTCGTCCATACCGATTAAATTCAAATAATCAAGTGCTGCACCAAGCCCTATCACTTCCGCGATCATGGGGGTACCAGCTTCAAATTTAAGCGGTGATTTTTGATAAGAGGTGTGTGCGACAGTCACTTTATCGACCATATCCCCACCACCGTGAAAAGGGGGCATGATTTCTAATATCTCTTCCTTGCCGTATAAAATTCCTATCCCCGTCGGTCCATACAACTTGTGCCCTGAAAAAGCGTAAAAATCGGCATCAATATCTTGAACATTTATCGCCATGTGCGGGATAGCCTGAGCTCCATCAATCAGCACTTTAGCGCCGTAAGCGTGTGCCATTTCCGTCATCTCTTTTACTGGCACGATTGTTCCAATCGCATTGGAAACATGCGTGATAGCAACAAGCTTTGTGCGTGGACTCAACAGTTCTTCATATGCCTCGACAATCACTTGCCCCTGTTCATCTACAGGAACGACATTGAGCTTAGCTCCGCTTTGCTGGCAAAGGAGTTGCCATGGAACAAGATTCGAATGATGCTCTATTTCGGTAATGATGATTTCATCATCTTTTCTTATAAAAGCCCTTCCAAAGGTGTTTGCAACAAGATTTATCGATTCTGTAGTACCACGAGTGAAGATAATTTCGGAACACTTACCTGCTCCGATAAAAGCGCGTACTTTTTCTCGCACTCCCTGATACCGTTCCGTTGCATCTTGTGCAAGAGCATATACAGCACGGTTAACCGTACCATAATGATTGCGGTAGAAATCCGATATAGCATCAATCACAAGCTGAGGTTTTTGCGCGGTTGCAGCAGAATCCAAGTACACTAAAGGCTTTCCATGCATAGATGAGAACAGCATAGGAAAGTCTTTCCGGAATGATGACAAACTCATTTTTTTAGATATTTCTATAGTCATTATTTCACAAAAGAGTGGGGGATTAGATCAATAATTTCTTGACAAAAGCTACGTGTCAATAGCTTCTCAGCTTCTTTTTTGGAAATACCACGCGTCTGCATATAAAACAATTCATCCTCACTAAGCTGACCAATTGTTGCACCATGAGAGGCCTTGACATCGTCTGCAAAGATCTCTAAATTGGGTTTACTATCAGCATGCGCGCGTTCTCCTAACACTAAATTGTTGTTTAGCTGAAAGGCATCAGTCTTCTGCGCAGCTTGGCGAACTAAAATTTTTCCTTCAAAGCTCGAACGACTCGCATCATGCAAAACACCCTTAAAAAGCTGTTTGGAGTAACAATGGGGCGCTTGATGTTCGATTAACACGTTGATATGCGCTTCTCGGGCATCTTTTAACTTCCACAGCCCGTTGAGATGAACATCTGAGCCTTCTTGCATGAGAATCACGCGATAATCTTGTCGTATATTTTTAGCGCCATTTGTAACTGAAAAGGTCTTAAACTGAGAATTGCGCTTCACATGAGCTCTTACCGCATCAAAAATCCATCCTTGCTCGGGGAAATTTTCCATCATCTGCGTAAGATTGACATGAGCATTATCTTCGACATGAGCATCAAAAACATTGTTTAAAAGGTAGTCAGAAGTGATTTTCCCGTGATGTGATTGTATCACATCAATAGAAGCGTGATTACCCACAAAGAGCTGAACACGCGGCATCATCATAACAGGCTCATGCCCATCTATAATGTGCATAATTTGCAAAGGAGCTTTCAGAGTACATTTTGGAGGCACATAAATAAAAACACCATTTTGATGCAGAGCAGTATTTAAAGTGACAAAAGGATCCGTTTCTTCTTTTATTTCCTTAGCCCAACGATTGTTTAAATAAGCTCCATATGTGTTGATAGCCTCATTTAAAGGAGCGACTATAATTTCTTCAGGCACACACGATTGCATAAGATCAATATGGCCATTCACAAAAACCAAACAGGAGTTTCTGCACTCAGGATAAATAATACTTTGATCAACAACGCAATCTGAAATCGTTGCTAATGACATTTCAGTTTCATATAGGTGTCTCAGCTTGATTGCACGATAAACCTCGTTGCTTTTCGTGGGCAGTCCCAACTCAAGAAAATGGTCCCACGCTTTTGCACGC
>JAJFMB010000027.1 GCA_021772355.1 Chlamydiota bacterium
AAGAAACCATACACCTCGAACCCCACCCAAGCTGTAAAAACAAAATCGATCATGAGTTTCAGAGTTTGACTTTTAGACCTGTTATACGTAAAGAAATTAAGAAATTTCGTGATAAATATTGTGGAGTTAAAAAGTGATTAGAACGATATATATTATTTTAATTTTCACACTTTTCCCTTTCTATAGCTACAGTTTTTTATCGTCCTATTCAAATAAAGAACGAGTAGTAGATTCTGTACTAAAGAAAACATCTCTTCTACTAGAAAATAAATATGATATCAAGACGATAGGAACTGGAGGAAGAATGATGAACGAAATAAATGAATTATCATTAGCTTTTTCGACTTGTAAACCATTAACGATAGAATGTAGTAGAATTATAATCGTAGATTGTATACGTCAATTGGTTCATGATATTAATTCCGATGTAAACATTAGACCTTATCTAATCCATTATCCCTTCAATGAGAGTGATGTAGATGTGACGATCTATTTTAACGGTGTTGAAGATGAAGATTTATCCAAACTTAGTTACGTAGCTTTTTATTGTGGTCGGATAAATTATTGTAAACTTGATCCCAACAAGTTGGGTAAAGAACTTGTTGATAAAACAGAAACCTTTGAAGAAGCTCTAAGCACAGTAAATTCAAAGATTTGAAGACTATCCCAAGCAATATTTTGCATCATAATTACTAACAAAAAATAAAGTATCAGGTAATATATTCAACTACGTAAGCAAAAATTATATATTCCACAAACCCGACCTCTTAGGCGCCTTCGCCTGCCGAGAAGAAACCGTGCACCTCGAACCCCACCCAAGCTGTAAAAACAAAATCGATCATGAGTTTCAGAGTTTGACTTTTAGAAAACGCATTAAATATGAAACAGATCAATTTAAATTAAAATATTGTAGATAAAAAAATGAGTTATTATATCTTTAACACTGCTCTATTCATCTTATTTTCCCATTTTTTTACAAGTTGTTTATTATCCACAATTTCTGACAAAGAGCGATCTGTAGATTCAGTCCTAAATAAAACATCGACAAGGTTAGAGAAAAAATACGGTATGAAGACTGTTGGTACTGGTGGAGCAATGATGTACGAAGTTAAATCAATTTCATTACGTCTTTCTGTATACACACCTCTTTCTATTGATGAAGGTAGATTTCTTATTGTAAAGAGTGCGGAACAACTGTTAGAAGATATTAATAATGATCAAATTCTCAAGCCCTATCTTATTCATCATCCATTTGATATCAATGATATCGATATAGCTATATTTTATTCCGGTTCAGAAAACATCGATCAAGATATTACAAAATTGGATTATGTTTCGACTTATTGTGGATTAGTCAATTACACCAAACTTGATCCTAACAAGTTGGGTAAAGAACTTGTTGATAAAACAGAAACCTTTGAAGAAGCCCTCTCTATCCTAAATGCAGTTAATCACTAACACCTTTCAACAATCCTCAGTATGCTTAAATTGCGTACATTCGACCAATTCCTCTTATAAAAAATCTATCTTTATACATAATTAATATTAACTGTAAATTAACTTTTTTATTAAATAGTTAATAATATATAATAATATTAAAGCAAAATATAAAATCACTTCTATCAAGGTCATTTAGGAGGAAATATGCCAGTAGGTCAACCACCCCCTGATAACTCTAGTACTTCAAACCAGGTTTCTCAAACATATAATGATTGGCAAATAAAACAGGATAACAAAACAGGTACTCTTAAATTATCAAAAGAAGTTCATCTTAATGGTCGAACATTCAAAGTAACACTTGGTTATAATATTGAATCACTTAAAAAACCAGAAAGTGAACTAGAAAAATCCATCAAAGAAATAATAGATTTTATGGATTCCGAAAACATCATTGAAAACAAGATTGGTCCAATAATGAAGGATGCTCTTCCTGGTGAAAGACTGTTAATTAAACATGATCAAAGTAGCCAAGAAGGAACTACTATAAAAAGAAGTTGGTCTGGTAGCAATAATAGAACAGAAGAAGAAACTTTTACTTTTGACACGGTAAAACACAAACGCTTTGAAAAAGCAAAGGAACTAACTGATATTATATTAAGAAGTAACTTCATAAAAATTACATACTCAGATCAAGAACAAATCAAGGATAACGAAAAGAATGTTGATATTCTGATCCCAAACCCTCAAGCAGAAGTAGAATCACCAATTAACATGCTTAACGATTTAAACACACAAAATTCTATTCGAGCTGATGAGGACGATTTTCAGGATTTATAAACTATATCAAAACCCTGTCTACTCTTCTCACGAGATCAGATTTTGTTGAATTTGCAATATTTAAGCCACTCTCATTTTTGTTGTGAGTAAATCCTTGTATAGCTCTTTCAATTATATCTAAAGCCTTGCTTCTCGAAGCCTCTCTAGAATCATAATCTAATGTTATAGTCCAAAGATAGTAATATGCTTTTGCAATGAAGTAATAGATGAGTGGTTCTTTGTTGTGATCATCTCCGAGAAGACTATTTGCTTCATTGTACTTAGCAATAGCATCATTGTAAAGTTTCGTTTTGTTAGGAGTGCTTGTGAGTCGTCTTGCTTTTTTTGCATATAGGTTACCGAGACCGACTTTTGGAAGATAATAGTTGGGGTCTATCTGCTCGCTTTCATGGAAGACTTTTTCGCCTTCTTCATAATCTCCTCGTTTGGAAAGTAGAGATCCTTTTTCGTAAAGAACTTCTTTCTTTAATGAATTTGGGGGATTCATAGCAAGTGCTTTCTCAGTAAAGGAAAGGGCAAGATCTACGAACCTGTCGGGATGATTTTTTCTTAGGTTGTACGCAATACGCATGTAATTGTAGGGAATTTTTGATTCGAATGTGAATGCCTTAGCGTTATCCTG
>JAJFMB010000261.1 GCA_021772355.1 Chlamydiota bacterium
AGCTAAAATTTCCTCATTTTCAACTGTAATGAAATCCCCATCTGTTTCAAGACCGCGCACAAGTTCATCAGAAAAATTCAAAGGGGATAGCTCTTCGATTTTCTCCCATCCTTCAGGAGCGGTTGGCATTTGTTTACCAAGAGTAATGTGGAAATTATATCCTTTCCATTTAGGTGCACAGTCATACTTTACACGTAACGCTTCTAGATCAGAAGAAACAACAGAAATAACCCATAATTTTTTCAAACCATCTCTTGTATGCAATGTGAAACTGCGAACGTCCTGAACTTCAAAGGAAAAATTTTGACCCAATTCTTCAGGAACGACATTTTCCGACTCATGAAAAACACTGATATGGGCACCCATCGAACGCGATGCAGTAGGGCGTGGACGCAATTCGCCGGGTAGATCCAGCTGAGAAACGACAGAATCAATAAAAGCATTGGAAACATCCAAGTACACAAAGCCGTTCTCTTTTTGCTTCAAAACGCCTTCATTTGAAATTTCAATAGCTTGAGCAATAGCGACGGGTTGATATTCCACCCGATGATCCTCTTTTCCCGTTAAAGGAGAAAGAGCACAAAATAAAATAGAAAAAGAAAATATTAGTTTATTAAACACAGGCAACCTCCATGGTTGTTAGAGTTGCCCGTAGGATTTTAATTAATAATGCCATCTATGTCAATTAAAATGATATTTCCAAAAAAATAACGGTTTGACTAGTATGAACGAAATCTTGGAGTTTTGTAATGACAACTTTTCTTTGTATTTTTCTTGCAGCTTTGAATACGGCAATCGGAGACCCATCCGTCGGAAATGAATTAAAAGTGAAGGCCGACCACTTAAGAGAAGAGGGAGACACACTGAAAGCGCTCGACTCTTACAATCACGCTATTGTCGCCTATCAAAAAGAGCACAACTACGATGGGATTTTCGAAGCGTTAAAAGGAAGGATGTTGGCATGGAAGCACCTTTACTACCAAGATGAGGATCCAATTTACGTCCTTTTCTTACAAAGAGAGGCTGAAACCATCGCCCAATATGTCAAGCTGATGCACCTCGAAGGACACGATCATCTCGTGCAGTACCTCATTGCCTCGGCAGCTTATCATTCCGGAGACTATGCAAAAGCTGAAAAGGAGTATCGCGAAGCGATTCATCTTTATCCCAATGAGGACCCTGAAAAAGGAGATTGGGTGGTTCATCTTGGGGAAACCATGATCCGCAACGGAAAAAAAGAAGAGGGAAAGCGGGTTGTACTCGAAGGAGTTAAATACATCGAAAGTAAAGCTGATGAAGTCGATTCTTTTTTACGCAAAGTTTGGGTTTCCGGTGCCATGCTGCGAATGGCAAAAGCGCTACAAAAGGATGACCCAAAGGAAAGTGCACTCTATTTTAATCAAGCAAAAGCCATTATCGATGGAGATTCACGGTTAGTTGTAAGAAAAAGGCAAATGGAGAAATTCGATGCAAAAGAGCGCGTGGAGTGATCCAGCAACACACATTTGCTAAATTGATCTAGTTAATTTCAAAGCGACGACTTAGTGACTCCTAAGAGCCTTTGCGATCGGCATTTTGGCAACTTTAATGCCGGCGACCGCTGAAGCAGCTATAGCAGAGATCACGCTAATAAAAAACGTCGACATAAACATCGACCAGTTAAATTGAAACGAAACAAAAACGTCCTTAGTTTGTCCAGGACCTGGCGGCATAATGAACGCTTTATTTAACAGAAGAGTGATGACAAAATATGTTAGGGCAATACCTAGCAAGCTTCCAATAACACCCAGCAGGGCGCCTTCAACTAAAATAAGTTTCATTACGCTATAAACAGACTCTCCGTTTGCACGCAAATTCCCTATTTCCTGCTTTCTCTCCAAAATTGATGTAGAGACCGTATTAAATATTCCCAGTAAAACAATGCCGATAATGATCACGCGAATAATATGGAATTGAGCATTAAGCCAGTCGACAGAGTGCTGATAGTATACTTTATCTAAAACGTTAAAGGGTATTGCATCTAGTTCCGGGTGCGACTCCTCCAATTCCTTTGCCACATGATCCCACCTATCATCACTTTTTAAACCTAAGGCAACCGATTCAACCTTGTCTGTTTTTAACAACGATTGAGCTTCCGGAAGCTGAATACGGAAGATCCTACTGTCAAACTCCTGAATTCCCGAGTGAAAAATACCGGTCACGATGAAATTTCTTTTGCTGATGGATCCATCTGTTGCATTAACTACCACATCAACTGTTTGCCCAGGCTTAATGTCTAAGGCATTCGCAAGGCCGCGACCTAAGATAATCCCTCTCTCTTGAGTTGTCAGCATTTCCCCTTCTTCAATATTTAGCGACTGGAAAAAATGACGTTCCGTCTCGGCTTTTACACCTTGACCGGAGCCGCTTACCGTGACACCATCTTTCTTAAGTAGTGCAGAAAAACCAACGCGAGGGAACACGTACTCAATATCTTTTTGTTCCTCTAAATAGGTAATTAGCTCATCGGGTTCCTCTATCCAATACTTCCATGGTTCCTGATAAACCGTATCTCTATAATCCTTCGGATAGACTTGTCCATGGCCGTACTGAGAATGAATCGTAGAATTCTTATAGTCGTTAAGCAGTCCATAAATAAAGCCCTGAAATGCGAATAGTGCACTTGCTCCTAAAGCTAGTGTTAATAAAATCGCGAGCGTTCTTCTCGGATTGCGAAATAGATTGCGAAAGGCAAGTAGAAAAGTCATGTTATCCCCCAGATAATTTCCCGTCTCGAATTTGATAATTGATATGTGCGTACTCATGAACCATTGGATCATGGCTTGTCAAAATAATCGAAATGTCATTCTTTTTGACTAGGCCGTCGAAAATCTCCATCACCTCTTCACCACTAGTTTGATCGAGACTAGCTGTTGGTTCGTCGGCAATAATTACATCGGGATGCTTTGCCACTGCTCTAGCAATAGCAACGCGCTGTTTCTGTCCACCGCTCAGTTCGCCGGGCCTCTTCATTCTATGTTCCCAAAGACCAACTGAATCCAGGGTTTCATGTACCCTTTCCTTTATTTCCGATTTAGGGATTTTTTGTCTTTCAAGAAAGAGAGCAACATTTTCCTCGGCTGTCAAAACAGGAATTAAATGGAAATGTTGAAAAATAAACCCTATCTTAAACTTTCTGATTATATTTTTCTGATCTTCTGTAATTCCGGAGATGTCCTGTCCTTCAAATAAAAGGCTCCCTCCTTGCACCGGTTCGATCAGACCAAGAATGTTGAGCAGTGTCGATTTTCCAGAACCTGAAGGACCGGAAAACACTGCTAATGTGTGAAAAGGGATCTTGAGAGTAACGCCATTTAATGCTGGAACGAGAACTTTCCCCAAATCGTATGAAAATTCGATATCATTTAGTTCAAATAGTGGATCTTTCAATGTTTTAACCTATAATTTATTAAGTTTTAAATAATAATTATACTATAATAAACTATTTATTATCAACCTAT
>JAJFMB010000262.1 GCA_021772355.1 Chlamydiota bacterium
ATAAAATTATCCCGGAATGTGTCGCTAAAATCACTGTTGCGGTGTTATCCGTTTTCAGCAATCTATTTATTACCGCTTTAGGAGCCTCTATTCTTGATAAAGAGGTAAAAATAAGGGATGACTCAGCTATCAAACCACACATCAATAGTTTTTGGGATCTTTTTAAACCAAGAAAATCCTATGGACATCACCCTCAAACATTGATGGATCGCACCTATCCATGGGTGATGGCTTGGCGGGAGAAAGAAACAAAACGTGTTGAGAGTGTGATAGAAACTAAAAAAGATGAAATTTTAAAATTGCAAATCCTTTTAGAAATTGAGACCAGCAGACAAAATGTAACTTACATTGAAACTTACCAACAGCATATCGAAGCTAAGAGATCTGAAATTGCGAAACTTCAAAAAGAACTGTCGACGATAGTTTATAGCGTTCCGAAAGATCGAACAGGGTATTAAAGCTACTCAATCTCTTCAACTTGATTAAGAGATTTCCAGCCGAAAAGTAAGGCAGCAAGGCCTACACCAAGATAGAAATACCAATAAGCGCCATTCCACTGAAGAACAAAAACACCGTGTCTGGAAAATAAAAAGAGCGCGAGACCGAATAGAAAAAATACAGTTCCTGACAAAAGCATGGAAAGAGGGACTAGCACGCGCTTAACCTCATCAGCAGTGGAACGGATTTCATCAGTGACTCTTTCACTTTCAATCGGCTCTTCTTCCTCTCTTTCGTGAGGTTCTTCGTGCATTGCATATGGGGAAGATGGAACTTCATCACTATTTTCGGAAGTTTCATCAACTTGATAGGGGGGAGAAAAGAGATCGTTCATCTCCTCTTCCGGGGCTTCATCTTCAGAGGGGCTAAGATAGACACCACAGTAAGGACAATTTTCTTCTTGAAAAGAAACGCTACCCTCACAATTCCAACAGAGCTTCTTTTTTTTTGTTGGTGCGGTCATGAAATCCTTATGTGCACAAGGGATTATACGAACTGTACTACTCACATTTCAATTGACAGTCCTTTACTATTTCTATGCCTGAAAAAAAGGTTTCTTGCAAGGCTTCTTTTTTAAGTGGCGCCTAACTTTGCTGTTTTGTATGCTAAACCATAGGAACCTCTAGTCAAAAGCGAATATTTATGATTCGTGAGAATAACCAATAGCGTTCCAAAAAGGTGATTATGAAAGAATTCGACATTGCAGTCCTTGGCGGTGGTCCAGGAGGTTATCCAGCAGCAATAAAAGCGGCTCAAAATGGAAAAAAAGTAGCTTTGATTGAAGCCAAGGAGCTTGGAGGCACCTGCTTAAATCGGGGCTGCATACCTTCAAAAACACTCATTGCCAGTGCTGATATCTATAAAAGAGTGCTGGAAGCTGAAGAGTTCGGTATTAACGTCAGCAATGTCTCACTAGATTATCCCAAAGTGGCTAAACGAAAAGATAAAATTGTCGATGGAGTCCGTAAGGGCTTAGAGGGTTTGATTGCTTCGAATAACATCACTTTGTTTAAGGGATTCGGTAAATTTACAGGACCTAAAGAAATTAAAATTACCGGAGAAGATAACGCGCTCATTCATGCAGAAAATACAATCATCGCAACAGGTTCTGAACCGCGAGAGTTCTCAGCATTTCCTTTTGACCACAAACGCATCCACGATTCGACCTCTCTGTTAGACATTCAGAAACTTCCTAAAAAATTAATCATCGTTGGCGGGGGTGTCATCGGCTGCGAATTTGCCTCCCTGCATGTCGCTTTTGGAGTTGAAGTCGTTATCTTAGAAATGATGCCCAGCCTTATTCCTATGGAGTGCCAAAGTGTTTCTAATTTTTTAGGGAAAGCTTTCAAAAAACGGGGAATTACCATTGAAACCAATGCCCTCGTAGAGAAAATTGAACATACCAAAGATGGAGTGAAAGCTTTTCTTTCCGGTGGTAAAACCTACGAAGCCGATATGGCTTTGATCGCAATTGGCCGCTCTATGAATACGAAAGATATAGGCTTAGAGAAAGCGGGGGTTTTGGTTAATGATAATGGCTCCATTACTGTTAATGAGAAGATGGAAACCAATGTTCCCGGCATCTATGCCATAGGGGATATTGCTTCAAAATGGTGGCTCGCTCATGTCGCCTCGCACCAAGGACTTGTCGCTGCCAACAACGCTTGTGGCATTCCTGCACAAATGCACTACAATGCAGTTCCTGTCGTCATCTTCACAGATCCCGAGATAGGCACATGCGGTCTTACCTTAGAACAAGCCGTTGAAGCAGGATACAGCGCAACCGTCGGCTCCTTTCCCTTCCAAGCACTGGGGAAATCCCAGGCTACCTACCAAACCGAAGGGTTTGCACAAATTGTTACAGACCGTAAAACAAAACAGATTTTAGGAGCTCAAGTTGTCGGTCATGAAGCAGGAACGCTCGTCGCAGAGATGGCTGTAGCCATTGGGAATGAGCTCACTCTTGACTGTATTACCGAAACCATCCATGCCCACCCAACAGTCACTGAGGCTTGGTTGGAAGCTGCTTTCGTTGCAAGCGACACCCCTCTACATCTACCTCCCAAAAAAACAAGAAAAAACAGTCGTTAGGAGATCATGCATTCAGAAACACAATTTGATCACAGACCCAAAGTGAAAACAAGCAAACCTAACCGACTGCCGAAAAATCCTGAACCCTCCAATCCCGGTAAAGCAGTAAAGTCAGGACGCTTCCCTTCATGGCTACATCGCAAATTACCAAAAGGAAATACCCTTAAAGCAACCGGCGATATCCTCTCCTCACAGCGCATGAACACTGTCTGCGAGGAGGCAAAATGCCCAAATCTCCTGGAGTGCTGGTCAAAAAAAACTGCCACCTTCCTTACAATGGGTAAATCCTGCACTCGTAGCTGTGGATTTTGTGACATTGATTTTTCAAAACGGCCACCCCCACTGGATCCGCTTGAACCCCAAAGAATTGCAGACTCTGTCAAGCAACTAGGTCTTAACCACGTTGTCCTGACTATGGTGGCACGCGATGACTTAGAAGATGGAGGTGCCAACCACTTAAGTGCTATTATTCGGGCTATCCGCACAGAAAAACCAAGTGTGACTATAGAGGTCTTAACATCAGATTTTGCCGGCAACACCAAAGCATGGGACACCATTTTGCAAGCGCAACCTGAAATTTTTAATTACAATATTGAAACTGTTCGGGAACTCACTCCCCGCGTCCGTCATAAGGCAACTTATGACCGTACCCTTGAATTATTGCACTACGTCAAGACACACAAAAAATCATCGCAACTCTTTGTAAAATCTGGTATTATGGTTGGCCTTGGAGAATCTGAAGTGCAAGTTAAAGAAACTCTTAGTGACTTAACTTCTGCAGGTTGCGATATTGTTACCATCGGACAGTACTTACAAGCAAGCAAAACGAAATTACTCGTCAAGGAGTTCATTACTCCCGAACAATTTAAAGCGTACGAAGATTTCGGATACTCCTTAGGAATAAAATACGTATACAGCGGTCCATTTGTCCGCTCAAGCTATAACGCCCAGGAAGCTTTACAAAAATTATATCATGGATAGTTTAGAATTTAATAACGATCAGGAAGATCCTTTATCTGTCGTCGACGCAATTGATTGCGCCATACTCATGCACCGCGATGTTCATTTTGGAGGAAACTTCTCCATTATGATCCACTATTATCACAACAAAGGCAAGGGGTGCTGTCAAGATTTTGAATTGAAGCGAATTTATGAGCTCGCTGAACTCGAAAAACAATTAGATAAAGACATTGCCCCACTTATTCTTACTGGTGCCGAAGCAGAACATGTAGCCCGCGCGATAAAATCATACAAAGATTTGCGGTCGCTTTACGAAAAAACAGACAAAACTATACCCAAAAATCGCTATCCCATTCTGATTGCCAACCTCATCCTTTCTGAAGAAGAGGAACCTCTTGAGGCCATCCAAGCTATTGTCGATGAGAAAGAAAAAATTGTTCCGGAGCTTCTAGCACTTATTCGTTCCGATGATTTTCACAATCCCATATTCCCGGGATTTGGACTCGCGCCCATCTATGCAGCTCAATGTTTAGGAAAAATTGGAGATAAGCGTGCCATCATCGCCATTTTTGAAACAATCGGACACGAATCCGACTTTTTCAACGAAAACATTGCTCTCGACGCCTTAAAACTGATCGGCCAACCTGCTAAAGAATTTCTTCTGCATGTTGTGAATGGCAAGCCTTACAATGAAGACAATGATCATGCAGCCATCGCTCTTTCAGGATTTAAAGAGGACCCCGCAGTTGCAACCGCCTGCTTCAACATCCTTAAAAATCTTAATTTCAAAGAGGAACCGATTTTTGCTTCCTATCTCATCTTAAACTGTGAGGGACTCAAAGACACGCCCCATTGCGAAGCGTTTTTGGCTTTGGCAAATGACCCTCAAACACCTAAAGATATCCAACGAGACATCCTCACCATATCTAAAGAGTGGGCTAACACGAATAATGTTCAATGAGTTGGAATCTTATTTCCCAGTAAAAAGCTATTTATGCTACACTTCGCTTCTACGTAGAAGTAATAAATAAGGTTTCCTTTCGGCTTATGTCAGCCTATTTAAACAACAATATATTTCCCTTTTGCCGGCGTTGTTTGCCGTTGCTATTAGCGTGTCTCATTCTCCCCCTTTTTTCTAGCTGTGAATCACGAAAAACTATCGTGAACGCGTTAACAGAAAAGGAAGCAAACGAAATATGGGTTTTCCTCTCCGGTAAAGGTGTGGAGGTTACTAAAGTTCAAAGTGCTGAAGGGGGAGGTGCCGGCGCCCGTAAAGAAGTCCTTTGGGATATTCAAGTGCCGTCTAATCAAGCAGCTGAAGCAATTGCCCTGTTGAATCAAAGCGGACTTCCGAGACGCAGAGGACAAAGTCTTTTAGGAATTTTCCAAAATGGGGGTTTAGTTCCCTCGGAGATGACCGAAAAAATCAAATATCAATCGGGTCTCGCCGAGCAGATTGCCAATACCATCCGCAAAATTGATGGTGTACTAGATGCTGAAGTACAAATATCCTTTCCCGAAGAAGATCCTCTAAATCTCGCCAAGAAAAAGCAAACCATTACTGCTTCTGTCTATGTAAAACACTCAGGCGTCCTCGATGACCCCAACACCCATCTCGTCACCAAAATTAAGCGGCTCGTGGCTGCTAGTATAACTGGTTTGGACTATGACAATGTCACTGTCATCGGTGATCGGGCACGTTTTGCCGAGTCTCCCCTAGGAGCTCAAGGTAGAATTAGAAATGAGGACAAGCCATATGTGACCGTGTGGTCACTCATACTTGCTAAAGAATCTGTTGGTCTTTTTCGGCTGATCTTTTTTTCTTTCATTATCATTATCTTAGTTCTCATAGTCCTTTTTGTTTGGATGTGGTGGAAAATTTCCCCCGTAATCCATGACCATGGAGGATTTAAATCTTTGCTCTCCCTCCACCCAATAATACCTGGTAAATCCAAAGCTTCTAAGAAAAAAGAGGGTGAGGAGGAAGAAGGAGAAGAATCAGAAGGCGATGAAGAGGAAGAAGAGGAAGAAATTGGCGAACCAGGTGAGATCGATGTCTCCTCTGATGAAGAAGAAAAAGGTCCTCCCAACGAAGTGACTTAAACAACTTCCACAGACGTTAACTTAAGGGTGATGATGAATAAAAAAGCTGATGTCATGCTTAAGGTCTTGCTCAACCGCTTTCATCAAGGCTCATTAGATGATATCATTGCCATTCTTCCAGAAGATCAGGCAAATTCTATCAAATCAATGGACATCGTTTCGCAAGAATTAGAGCCTGCAACACTGCAACTTCAAGATCTACTGAAAGGGATCCATTACTCTTGGGTCAAACCTCTAATAGAAGAGCAACCACTAGAAGTTCAAATTCTCTCCCTTTCCGCTTTACCAGAGCCACATTGCTCAAAGCTCATGCAACTTTTACATCCCGACACTAAAAAGAAGTCACTTGCAAAACCTCTCCAAGCTTACCTACTCCAACGTCTTCACCAAACTCTACAAAAAGAAAACATCTTGCCCGTCTCTTATCTTCCCGTCTCCCCGCTTTCGGTGTTAGCAAAATCCAATAAAAAAGAACTTCTCACCCTTGTTGACTATCTGGGGATTTACGACTTAGCTGAGGCTATCCGTCAAATTGTCGATAAGCGTAATCTTAAAAAAGTGTATCAATGCCTTAGTGATAAAAAACAACAATTTTTGCACTCTTGTTTGCACCAAAAGGAACGTTTAGTTGCTTCACGCATCAATTTAGATGAGTGGGACGGTGATTCCCGTAAACTTAACCAATTACTACATCGTCGCGGGATGATGCGTCTTGGAACAGCACTGTCGGATCAGCACCCCGATCTCATTTGGCACATCTGCCATACCTTGGATACAGGTCGCGCAGCAATCATCACAAAATGCATCGCGAAAAAAAAACCTGCCGGTGTTGTTCCCGCTTCAGCTCAACAGATTATCAACTTAATGAATTATCTAAATAAAAAGACAGAATCATGAGTAAAAAATTATTTTCCCTTCTTTATGGTGATAAAGTTCACGTTGCTCCGAAAACTAAAATCATCCCTAGCGAAACTTTTTCTAAAGCTCTTGATATTCAAGAAATGCTCACACATGTGAAAGAGGAAGAGAAAAAATATCGAGCTGACGTCACTGCGGAATGTGAAAAACTAAAAGAACACGCCCGTAAAGAAGGTTTTGAAGAGGGGTATCAAGAGTGGGCCGAACAATTGGCAATCCTAGAAGCTGAAATTGTCAAAGTTCGTCAGGATTTGGAAAAG
>JAJFMB010000263.1 GCA_021772355.1 Chlamydiota bacterium
CAAAACAGGCGATGCTTCCCAGTGTTAAAGGAGCAAGGGTTCCTACACCCACCACGATGACGCCGACTTTGGTAGCGACAGCCCAAGAGTTGCGTTGATAATCGCTCTTGAGTTCTCTGTAAGAGTGTTCGGCAAGATTACTGTAAGAAAGATTTTTCTCTTTTTCCTCTTCAATTCGAGCGATAATTGCCGAGAGTTTATTTTTCAGTTCCCATTTGTTTAGGGAAGTGCCTTCAAAATGAGAAGGTGGGGAACTTGTTGGGGGTGGGGCAGGATGAACTTTAGCACTCATTTGAAACCTCTTTGTTTTTAAAAATGTAGCGTACGTTACATGTAGTAGATGCTACATGTCAAGAAAAAAAAGAGGGTGAAAATTTAAGACAGGGGAATTTGGATTTTAGAAGTCGGCGCAAGGGGGTGTGCAGCGAAATTTGCTTTCGTTAGGGCGTTTCATGCCAAGGGAGGTGGAGAAGGAGATGGCAGCGCGTTTGTCGTTCTCGCGGTGCTGCAGAGTGAAGCGAAGGTTCCAGGCGGAGCGGATGGTGCCATAGATATCGATTTCATATTCGAAGTAGCTTGGTTCAAAGGAGCGGTTCCATCCTTGGCGGGAGGTGACTTCAAGGGCCCAGCTGGGATGAAACTGGTAGTAGAGGTGAACAAGCAGGGTGTCGCGTCTATCGGAGAGTGATGAGCGGCGCAGCTCTCTTTCTGTGCGGAAAGAGTCGAGGATAAAATTGAAGTACTCAACTTTCCGCCAATCGTAGGCGTTGCGGTGCCGGTATTCGGCGGCGACCGCACATGTCTCATCAAGCGTCCACTCCATAAGGACATTGAGGTGAGCTATTTGTTTGCGTTGGTAGTCCCAGGCAAATTGCACGGTGTGCTTGATAAAGGGTGAAAGTTGATAGATGATGTCTGAGTAGAGTCTTGGAACAACGCGTTCGATGGTAGGGGTGTCGATAAAAGCGTAAGCGTAGAAGTCGGCAGAGAGAAAGCGGTTGATGCACCCGTTTTCCTGTTTGGCGTAGAGATTATGTAGAAATCCGAAGCGTGTGGTGTTGAGGCGAAACCATCCATCCTCGATATCGAAAATGTAGTGTTGATCAGGCTTAGAGGTGGGAAAGGTGTAGTAGGAGTATTTGATGTAGGGTTTCACAACGTGCTTGTAGTCAAAAAACTTGCGGTAGAGGGAGGTGTTGACTTCTGCACCAAGAAGGCCGAGAGCGAGGAGTTGGGGTTTCCGCTCGGGAGTGTTTTGGTAGTAGATGGAGACACCGCCAGCTTCTGGTGTAGCAGTTAAAAATCCGAAATGAAAGGGGCGGTATAGATTTGTATTATATTCGAGGCGCAAGGAGCTATAGTCGCTGACGTTGGTGAGTTTGTTTGTATAGTCAAAGTCTAGGTAAGATGCTCGAAAATCGTTTGCCATGATGATGCCGGTCGGTCCAAGCACAGTGGGGCGGATGTTGCTTTCGACAGTAGGCAACTCTTGTTTTAGTGTTTGGAAAGTGTTGACACGCGGTTTAGCTATAAAGTTGGCAATCCAGGACCACTCTTGTCTTCTCACTGTGAGTTGTGTTCTTTCTGCAATGGCAAAGCGCAAGCTCATGTCTTCATAATCTGTTGCCATATCTTTGTCGCTGAGTTTATCGTATGTCAAATTGACTGAGACTTTATCGCGGAGCAAGATGTTGTTGTAAAATCCTTGAAAGCGGTAACGGAATCGTTCGCTCAAATCTGAGAGGGAATTATCTCTTGCGACATAATTGATCATATCAAAGCGTTGCTTATTGTCGGGCCCTTTGTAGTGCACCTCAAAACCCCCTCCAGGACCCCTGAAAAGGCGATAATCCATACGTAGATAGGTTTTCCAGTTGTTCCAAGTGAAGAGCTTGTACTGAATACCGAAGCGCATACCCCTTCGACCTCCGACACTGACGTAGTAACGAATGGGTGTGTCGAAAATAAAGTCGAGGTTGAGCTTGAAGTAGGGAATCCAAAAAACGGGGATGTCAAAGGCGCGGATTTGTAGATTTTCAGCAGTTAAATAGCAGCGGTCGGTAACGGAGGCTTTTGTGGCGAGGATTTTCCAATCGTTTTTAACATCTTCTGAAGTAGTGAAGAAGGCAGAGTCGAGATAGTAGCTCTGATTAGCACACAAAACAATCCGTTCTCCTCCAAAGAACCAGGGATACATGGCAGTGCGTCCCTGTTCGATCGTTCCGGTTCGAGTGAGGAAGTCATACTCTAAACTTTCTCCGACAAACAGCATGTCCCCATATTCGACCATGACATGACCCTTAGCTTTAACAAGCCGTTTTTGCTGCAGTCCATCCGGTTTGCGGGAATAGAGCAGTTCTTGGGCTTGGATGCGGATGCCGGGACCTGTGATCACGCCCCCTTGCTGTGTGCTAAGTTCTAAGTCGCTATAAAAAGGCTCGCGCAGGTCTATGGTGATCCCTTCAGAAAAGAGGTCTTTCATAGGATCTGCAGCTGAAAGTGCAGAGCACATTATGGAGAGTAAAAGTAAAAGAACGTATTTTTGTATCACTGCGCGGCTCTAATCAATAATCCGGCGAGGGCGTACTTATTTTTGGTGTTTCCAAACCGGATGGCATTGAGGATAATATCGATACTCTCTTTTTCTTGCATCTGTGCAATTGTTTCGAATGCTTCAACAAGAAGGCGGGAGGTTTCTTCCGGCGTGATATGATAAGAAGCGCTATGATCGCGCAGTTCCCATGGAATTATCGGACGGAAACGGATCAGTTCTTCTGTTTGCTGTTGCGCGATCCAAGTTTTGAGGTTTTCTAGGTAGGGACCTTGCTCTCTTAAACGGTAAAGAGCGAGATTGCAGTAATTGCGAATGAGGGGAGCGCCGGCTTTTTGATGAGACATTTTCAGAAGTTCAATGGCACGAGGTGTTTGAAGTTGTTCCAAAAGTTGGACGATCGAGGGGACAAGGTCATTTTGGTGCGATTCAAATAGGGTATACGCTAATTTTAGGAAATCGTCCTCAGCCAAATCCGCTGCTTTGATAAGTATTTTTTCTCTTAAATTCAGTGAGAGTTCATAGGAAAGGGCATCGTCTTTTAAGTTTTCTGTGGCGGAGGGGATCACTTTGTAACAGACCAGGGTTTTTCCTGGGGTTGTCATTTGACTTAATGCCAGGTCGCGGGAGCTGTGGATAAGGACTTCACATAAGATGGGCAAGCAGCGAGGGTCTTGGTGATCCAAGAGCGCCATGGCTGCGTTGATACGCACTTGGACGTTGCTATGGCTGGATAACTCAAAAAGAACTTCTTGAGAGCCTGGAATGGAGCCTAATAGCGTAATCGCAAAAAGATCTAAGTTTTTAGCTGCTGTAACAATTTCTTCGCTCACTTCTTTTTTTCCCAAATCAAAAAGAGCGTGTAGAGCTGCTAGGCGAATGCTCATTGTATTGGACTTTGCAAATTTTTCCAGTTGCGGTAGCGAGTGCGTGTCTTTCATGATCCCTAAAGCTTGCGCACACACCTCTTGTTGTGCAGGGTGGTGATGTGTGGCCTGTGTGCGCACTTGACGTAAGAGATCATCCCTTCCATATTTTGCGACACTTCTGATCGCTTCTATCCTCACCTTGTTGTCCGAGTGTAAAAGCATTTTGCGCAGCACTTTGATGGCGTCTGCGGTGCCAATCATTCCGAACAGTTGAGGGAAAAGGGGGAGGATTTGTACAGGAACTTTTTGTATGAGAGCTTCTGTTTGAGGGACGACACTAGGATAACGCTTTAGGGCGAGTTGGTGTGCAGCTTCGAGACGAATCAGTAGGAAATCGGAGGCCATTGCTTTATCGAGTGCTTCATCGGCTAAGTCATTTTGAAAGCGTGCGAGGAAGTTTAGGGCCACGAGTTGCAGCTCAGGAACAGAACAGGTCAGAGCTTGTTCTAGCAAACCGAGCAGTTTTTCGTTTAAAGAGATGCCTGCACCAAATAGGGTCATCAATTGCGTTTCGGGATCTTTAGTGCGGTACCCTTCTAAAAGTAGGCTAAGAGCAATGCTTTGAATAAGTTCGCTATCGTGTGTGCCGCACTCTTGGTAGGTTTCTTGATACGCTTCGATGGCTTGAGCGGTAAAATCTCTTTGAAGAAGATATAGCACGCGGCTTGTCGCTTGTTGATCGAAAGCTCCGAGAGGATAGGAAAAACAGATCAGAAGTAGTACGAGGCGTCTTAGCCGAGATAATTCCATAAGTCAATATCCGCTTTAAATAAGAGATCTTTAACAGTGTTAATGGGAAGACCCATCACATTATAAAAACATCCCTCAATTTTTCTAACAATCAGACCGCCACCTTGCTGAATGGCGTAGCCGCCTGCTTTATCGTGCCATAGACCTTGATCCAAATATTTATCGATCTGCACCTCGGTTAGATGATTGAAGAAAACATGAGTTGTTGAAACGTCGTGATGATAGCTTTTTTTGTCGTAAATGGTCACGCCTGTGTACACCTCATGCCGATTGCCATTTAATAGGAGCAATGTGCGTTTTGCCTCTTCACGATCATTAGGGATACCCAAGACCTTTCCTTCGCAGAAAACGATAGTATCAGCAGTTAGGATAATTTTGTCGGAAAAACGGTGATGCAGATCTTCGGACTTTCCTTTAGAGATTTCGATCACATGCCGCGCGGGATCACCACTAAAAGGCACAGACGATTCATCAAAGGAAGAGGAGTGCTGCTCAAAAGGGAGGGAAAAGTAACCTAAAATTTCTTTTCGTCTTGGTGACCGAGTGCCTAAGATAATGCTTTCCATGGCGCTAAAGATAGCATATCACAGGAAAAAGGAGAAGAGGAGTTCTATTTCCTCTTCTCCATATAGTGGCGTGCTACGCTGTAGCAGTAATAAAAGGCTTAGGAGCGTGTAAACGAATTTCACGTGTTGCAATGTAGCTATTAAGATCGATAGGTCGAGAAGAGGAAATCTGAGGATATTGATTTCTGACTCCCGCAGCCTTGATCTTTTTGTTCATTCCTTCGAGAAGTTGACTCCATGTAAGGGTATAGTCGTACTCTTCAAGCGTAGCCCAATAAGCTGCTGTCATCGCACCGGCACCTGCCCCTTTGATGCTTCCGCCATCGCTGCTTGTTTGAGTATCCAGACAGCCGCTGATCATGACGATATTAGCCATGCTTTCATCAGCACCTTCTTCATCGGCAATGATTTCGCCATTTTTATAAACATAGTTGTTATTGAGATCGTAAATGGAACCGCTATAGCAGCAATCCATGGTCGCGATCACATTTCCATTTGGAGAAATTAGTTTGAGGATTTTTTTGACAACATCATCTAAAAGAAGTTGCATATCTGTAGGTACTAGGGCTTCATCTTGACCGTCAGAATCATCACCATCCAGATCATCAAGATGCGTTCCATGGCCAGAGTAGTGAAAGTAGAGCATTGCCTCTGCATGCTTTGCTAAAGCTTTATTGTAAGTCGTTATTGTTTCTTTCCATTGTTCGATGATATTTTCCCTGGTGGGATAAGTTTTTTTTCCTTTTGCATTCTCATTGTCGAGCATCATGGTGATGTTGTCCTTAGAAAAACCGGCTCTTAGAAGAATGTCAAAGATATGCTTTGCGTCATTGATACAATTCTGAAGAGCGTTATTAGTTCCGGGGTAATTTAAGCCCATCACAAGAGCATATTGATAAGGGTTGGTGGTATAGTGAGAAAACTTGCTTGAAACTGATTGTGTTTGTTGTGGCGCTGTCGGTTTATAAGAGGGTTGCGGTGGTGCGTATGTAGGGAGCTGCTGTGCTTGAGAATAGTGTTGCATATAGGGATTTTGTGCTGAGTGATAAGGAGCATAATTTTGATTAAACCAGGAGCCATAAAAAGGTCTTTCTTTTGACTCTAGGATAATAGATGCGGCCCTAAGATCAATCCAATGTTTGCTATTGTTAGAAGCGTTGACAATAACTCCAAGTGCTACAGATAAGCTTGCTGCAGAAAGAAGGTAGGCTGCTGTAAAACTAAGTCCTGCAGCGGCAGCTACTGCTATTGCGGCAGGATATGCTAAAAGCGTACCAATGGCGACAGATGTTGTGACGATGGCAACCTTTCTTAAGGTGTTGTAGGCTTGAGGAGCTTGCTTTTCGGCTCTATCAAGATAACTCTGTGTATAAATTTTATCCACTTGTCGACTGGACTCTAAAAAGAATGCTCGTGTTGTCATAAATTCACCTCGTAATTTAAAATATCAAAATAAAAGTTGCCTCAGGGCATGCCCTGAGGTAAAAAAAAATCTACAACACTTTATCGATGAAATAAATATATAGTCAATTTTTTTATGATATTTTTTTTACGTGAAAACGAGGTAAATATAAATTTAAGTATTACTATTTCTTGTAATTATAAAATTTTCGTATTGATATAAAATGCGATTTATAGTTAAGATATTACCTGATTTAGTTAAACTAAAGGAGATGTGATGACTAGTCCAGCAGGTTCACCCTCAAGCCCTCTTGCTAACTTTACTAATTTTGCTTGTGCAGCTGTCGTTGCAGCTCCTGCATTAAGGTTAGCTAATCGAAGACTCCCTGTTATTGCTCTTGGAACTTTCGCGGCAGCTTCGGCAGCTAATTACTTCTCGCAAGCGCGTCCAACTGACGATGTTGCAAAAAAAGTATTTGAAAAAGAAGGTTAATTCTCTTCTTTACAACTTTCTGTAAACGCTCTTGCTACTCTTTCAGCTAAACCCACGATATTGCCCCCAACTAGGATAAGAGGAATGGCTTTGGTAAAACCGCGCCATAATTTGGGTAAATTAGTAATAGCGTGATGAGCTCTTAATCGAGTCGTTTCCTTTTCAGTGATGTGCGGCTTCTTTTCTGGATCTCTTGGCATTAGAATAAGCGCTCTTTTGGCGGCACTTTCAACTTTATAATTTTCAGGATTATACTTTTTAGGGTCATAGATAACCCCCATGTTTCTGAGTACCTCTTGCATATTATTAACTGACATATCAGATTTCAGTTGAATCCCGAGGGTATAGAATGGAGATGCAATGAAATTCCCAAGAGTCCATCCGGCACTTTTGGCGGCAAGGAAGCCGACTGTGTTATCTCCTGTCGCTTCTTTGATGTTGTCGTGTAGCTTTTGTCCCACACCAAGACCAAATCCCCATAGTAATCCCCCTCTTAAACAACTAGGGATTAACCCGCGGTAGAAGTCTTTAAATGAGCTCCTTCGGAAAATTTCAGACATTGTGCTTTTTTTAGAGCCTCCCACATTTTGAACCATTTGCACTCTAGTATAATCGAGAGGGTTGGTGGCTACAGTAGCTGCGGTTGATCCAACGAGATAACCTGCCGTAGAAGCTTGCTCTTCACTCATAGTTGTATTTTGACATAGTTGTTTTTGAACGTAGTCTCTTGTTGCAAAAACGGCGGCAAAATCAAGACCCATACCATAAAATGTCGGCTTTACTCCGGCATAGGGGTTTCTCATCACAATTTGTGCAGATTCTCTTACAGATAGCCCTTTACAGACATGATTGACTAAAAGAGAGCTAAACGGTGTTAAAGCACATGTTGTGACTGTAGCGGTAGTCGCTTTTACCGCAGGGGGAAACATATCGGGATTGCTCTTTGCTGTTTGTTCGGCTATTTTTCTGAAATTTGGTACTTGATAACTTGGTGGATGCTCTGACCATCCTGCATTTAAATAACCCATACTATTTACCTCCTAACATGCTTTAATTATAAGGAGATTTTGTTATGGAATGATTAAATACATATTAAGAATTAAATAATTTATTTGTCACATTTCTGTAAAGATGACTTCTTTATCTTGAAATGAAGAGTTATTGTCCCTGACGAAGTGAGTGTCACTGCGCATAAAATAGCTGTCTAGGTCAATCGGTCTTGTCGTGGTTAATTGCGGATATTGGTTGTAAGTCCTTTTTTTGGGGTTATTACCGTTTAAATAAGCACGTATGCCATCGAGTAGCTGTCGGTAGGTGATTTTATAGCGATACTTCTGCAGAGTAGCCCAATAGGCGGCGGTAAACGCTCCAGCCTGATGGCCATTGATGCTAGTAATTCTTCTGCCTTTTTTATTCTTAACACAACCGCTAAATTTCACCACAAAAGGAAGCTTGTCACACTCTCCCAATGATTCTTTATCGGGGATAAGGGAATGGTTTACCACTTTCATAGATCCGTCGTCCTGAATGAGAAAGGGGAGATTAAATAGCGTCCCTTTTTTACCGCAATCTGTCGTAATGACAAAAAAGACGTCTTTATCCATCCGTTTTATTACTCGATTCAACAAAATGTTATCGCTGATATAGGGTTTTTTCTCTTCGATGATTCGCGCGTCCTTCTCAAGTTCATACTCTTCCAGCGATGTGACGGAATCGTTGTCATCATCATCACTCACTACTCTCTCTTCATTGAGATGTTTTTGTTTTAATTCACGGTAGTTAATGGGAACCAAAATTTCATCTTTCCGGTCTATTTCCACACCACTCTCGTCATCAACTTGGCTACTAAGGCCAGAATAATGGAAATAAGCCGTCTTATGCTTGTTGGCAAGGAGCACGAGTTGATCTAACTGGCGCAAGATGTTGTTTCGTGTCGGGTAGTGCTCGCCCTTGATGACATCCTCATCAGACATCATGGTAATGTGTTGATTCACAAATCCCATTTTGACTAATACGTCTCTGATGTGGAACTTAACATCGTTAACACAGTGCGTTAGAGGTTTCTCCCATTTGTTGTAGTTAATGCCGATGATCAACGCGACCTGGTTTTCATTTTGATAAGTTTGTGTGCTTCCAACGGATTGTATCTCATTGTTTTGGGATTTGATGATAACGTCATTTTTTTGCAGAATAATCTGGGCGATTTTATAGCCAATCAACTGTTTTTTCTCTTCGAGATGATCAATAATTAAACAGGAGGCAACAGTCCAAACAGCTGTGCTTGCAAGAAAGAGAACTGGAAATGAAAGGCCTGCAAGTGTGACAACTGAGGCTGTGGGAATAGCTAACAAGATTCCGAGTGCAACCGATGCTGTTACGATGGCACTCTTTTTTAAAAGCTGAAATGCCTCGGGACTATGTTTTTGTGCTTCCTGAATTTTCGCAAACATTTCGGGTCTTGAAAGAGCCGCTGCTGGAGTCATAGGGTTCTCCTTATTAAATTAAAAGAAAACTAGAGATAGAGAAAATTAATGTCAAATTTTAATTGAGTAAAATAAATTTTATGAAAACCTAAGGCCTTATTGATTATTTATATAAAATATAATACAGTGCCCTCTCACCTTGGAGGATGTTATGGTAAGTTTTGTTTCTAGTACTTTTAACAATAGTCGTTGGTCTGACCCAAAAGTTTTATTACCCTTTGAACAGGGCATAAATAATTTAAAAGTTGCATTTGCCCCTTCACAGCCTCAAAACTCTATCTCTCTCAATAAAAGAGTTACTCACTTTGCAATAGGCGTGGTTCTTAGTATTCCCGTCGTCAATACCATTGTCGCCTTAGCGATTAAATTCTTCAGCCCAAAAACAAATCAGCAACCCACCCCTCAAAATTCACAATCACCATCTCCAGTATCACAGCAAAATCCTGAGCGTAAGATACCTCAATGGCACCTTGACGTTGTTAGCGATCCTATAAATTGTGATACACAGCATACTATTGAAATTGTAAATCATTATAGGGTAGCAGACTTGAACAAAGATTCTGTTCGAAATTTAAAAGCTGTTAATAGAAGTGGAGAAATTATTGTCGATGAAGAATGTGCTGATGAAAGTATGGCAAATATCGTCACGATCAACGGCACTCAAACAAGCAGCGATGGCGTAAGCATCAAAGAAGGGGCAGGTGCCGGTGCGATGACAGCAGCTCATTGGGTTACGCTTGAAGAGTACAACTATACCCTTACATGGAGTCAACTTCTCGAAGGAATGAACAAAAGATCAAGGCTGTGGGAATAGCTAACAAGATTCCGAGTGCAACCGATGCTGTTACGATGGCAATCTTTTTTAAAAGCTGAAATGCCTCGGGACTATGTTTTTGCGCTTCCTGAATTTTCGCAAACATTTCGGGTCTTGAAAGTGCTGCCACTTGAGTCATAGGGTTCTCCTTATAAAATTAAAATTAAAAGAAAACTAGAGATAGAGAAAATTAATATCAAATATTAATTATATAAACTTGAAGCGTTATTGATTGTTTATATGATATATAATATAATGATCGTTCAATATGGAGGATGTTGTGGTAAGTTTTGTTTCCAGTAACTTTAATAATAGTCGTTGGTCTGACCCAAAAGTTTTATTACCCTTTGAACAGGGAATAAATAATTTAAAAGTTGCATTTGCCCCTTCGCAGCCTCAAAACTCTATCTCTCTCAATAAAAGAGTTGCTCACTTTGCAATAGGCGTGGTTCTTAGTATTCCCGTCGTCAATACCATTGTCGCCTTAGCGATTAAATTCTTCAGCCCAAAAACAAGTCAGCAACCTACTCCCCAAAACTCACAGTCGTCTACGTCATCTTCAACACCTTCAACATCCTCAACATCCTCAACACCCACAACACCTACAACACCCACAACACCTACAACACCTACAACACCCACAACACCCACAACACCTCCAACACCTCCAACACCTCCAACACCTCCAACACCTCCAACACCTCCAACACCTCCAACACCTCCAACACCTCCAACACCTCCAACACCTCCAACACCTTCAACACCTTCAACGCCTACAGCGCCTACAGCGCCTACAGCGCCTACAACGCCTACAGCGCCTACAGCGCCTTCAGCGCCTTCAGCGCCTCAATGGTACGTTGACATGCTTAACGGTAGTTCTGGCAAAGATGGAAATGATGGTCTCGCTTCAACCACTGCTGCTGTTGCTAGAGATACACAGCGTACTTCTGATAGTAAAAGTCATGAGGGGTTAGTAGACTGGAACAATGATTTTGTTCAAAATTTAAAAGATGGTAACAGAAAGGGGTGGAAAGCAAATCTAAAGTCTTTATTTGAGTCAACAAGGCGTATGTACGAAAAAGGACAATATGATTTGACAACTGGTGAAAATGTTAGGTTGGATAGGAATCAACATCAAAGTATGATTACTAATACCCGCCTTTATGAACCTACACCTCTGAATCCACTATATCAAAGTAGGGTTCACAATACAGTTTTTGAAGTGATTGAAGAGGATACTTTTGAGCTTGCTAAAAGATATCGGGATGAGGGGTATAATTCTGTTGGATTGAATATGGCAAATGCCAAACATCCAGGTGGGGGTGTCATAAATGGTGCGCGTGCTCAGGAGGAGTGCCTCTGCCGCCGTTCCGATTACTACGCAGCTTTAGAAAAGTGCAAAAAGAAAAATCTTAACTACCTAATGGAAGGATGGGGGCACATCATCTATACCCCTGGTGTTCAGGTGTTCAGAAGTAAAGAGGTCGATGTTAAAGGCGGAGATAGGGGCTTGAGCTACGAGTTTATAAAGCCTTATTCTGTTTCGATGATTGCGTGCGCAGCGATTTATCTACGTCCCGGTGCACCTCTACCTCAGGGATTTGAAGAGCATACCAAGCAGAAGATCAGAAGTATCTTACGGGCAGCTGCTGACAATGGCCATGATTCCTTAGTTTTAGGTGCTTTGGGGTGTGGAGCTTTCAGCAACCCGCCTGATCTTGTAGCGGGATATTTCAAAGAGATCTTCGATGAGCCTGAGTTTAAAGGCCGATTCAAGAAGGTTGGCTTCGGAATTCTCTACGACAAGAACCTCTTGAGCACATTTAAAGGTATTTTAACCTAATCTTAACCTTAAATTATAAAAAAAAATATATAATTTAAGGATGACTGGATTAATACAAGCAGCCTATCACAGAATGAATCAAGATCATACTCCAATGGGGCACTCCTTTGGGGGTCTTGAGCATTCTTCATTTACTGAGGTTATCAGCATGGTGGCCGAGCCGCTTATCTTGCTGGGAAGCTACGCTGCCACTGTGCCGTATCAGCTCCTAAAGATGCGGGAAACCTACCGCAATATGCGCACTTACAAGGTTGGGGATCCTCGTCGTATTCAAGACCCTCGCTTAACGATGGCGAGACGAGGGTTGTCTGCAACCGGAGGAATATTAGGAACGATCGGTTGCGTCTTAGGTAGTGGGATCTATTTTGCAGCGGGAGGATCATTAAAGGTTGCGACTGGTGTGATCTGTCTCTTTACGAACGCCCGTCTTTTTTATCAGGGTTGTAAACAGGAGAAAGCAGCGAAGGGAAATAAAGAAGCTTTGCGCGTTGCTCAGTACAACAAAGCCAAAGGAGCGTCGGGTTTTTTAAGTAGTGCCGTTTACATAGGATATTTTATCTTAACGCTTGTTGCGGGACTTTGTCCGCCTGTACTAGCATTAGGCGCTTTGGCATTAGGGCTTTCTCTTCTCTGTGCCTACTTGGAAAAAGAGGGCACCATGGAGAAGCTGTACAGGGCCAAGGATATCATTGAGAAAGAGGGATTTCATAATTGGTATACAGGGAATTACGATAACTCCTTTGATGCTCCGATAGACGAGGATTTACTCGATGATGACAAACCGGAAATTTTTGCGCGTCAATTAAATCAAATGTTCGAACCTCTGATGGAAAAACCCTATATACATATAGGAATGACTACGTATTTTTCCTCAACAGATGACCCTATATAAAAAAAGAACGGGAGTATGAGAGGTACCGTGAGCACTTACCAAAAAAACAGGCCCCGCTTGAAGCGAGGCCTGCAATAGAACGAAAGTACTGCCCCTAAGGGCAATGTCTTTAGTAGACGTGTGTGCTTTCTTGCTGCACAATCGGTGTTGAGATTGAGTCAGATGTGACTTCAACCATCACACGTCCGTCTCCAGATTCTCTACCTTTTGCATCAACTCGTAGGTTAAAGCACTGTCTTGGCCATAGTGTTCCACATGGTGTGAAAGTCACAGTGTTTCCAGAGATTGTTCCTTGAACATCGCCAGTTACAGCAACTGGTTGGATCTCTTTAGGGAAGCGGACGACAACTTTAACGTTGTTGTCAGGCTCTGGACCTTGGTTCATGACAGTAATGCAATAGCTTGTTGGATCGCCGATGCAGATAGGATCTTCAGTGTCGCAGATGCGAACGTGAAGGGCTGGACGACCTTTCCAACGAGTTGTTGTTTCTGCACAAGCTGTGCATCCTTCGCAAGAGTTTACAGTCGCACGATTAGTGAAGCAACCTGGAGTACAAGTTGTCAATGTAATCGTGAAAGTGACTTTTTCACCTTGTTTTACTTCTTTCAGTTTCCAAACAGCTTGGTTACCACGGATCGTTGCGCCGTTAGCAGACACGATAGATGTTGCGCTTGGAGCACAGTCTGTTACAACAACGTTTGTCAATGGTTTGTCACCAGTGTTAGTTACTGTGATTTGGTAATCAGCATTTTTGCCTAGGCTTTGCTCTTTAGGACCTGTTTTAGCAATCTGAACATCGCAGCAGCAAATGCATGTGCATGCTTGGCAAGATGTTGAATCAGCGTTGCAAGCAGTTATTGTTGCAGTGTTGCAAACATTTCCTCTTTTAGCAGCGCAGAAGCAGATGTCGACGCATTTGCTTTCGCAAGGAGCAAGGTTGCCCATGTTGTAGCAAAGTGTTTTTTGACCGCTAGAGTGCTGAAGACCATCCGGTACGTTATCAGTTAAGACAACACCTTCAGCTGTGCAGCTACCTCTGTTGGTAACAGTTACGCGATATGTTACTGTTTCACCAGGGCAAACTTCAGCAGGACCGCATTTAGAGCAAACAAGTCTTGGTTTTGCACAAAGTAGTGAGCAGAAACGTACAGGTGTCGCTTTTGCACAAAAACATGCGCAAAGTTCGCCTTCACAGTCACATTTTACCCAAACTTGAGCAGGAATGCACTGACCACATTTCATTGGTCCGATATCCCATGTTAACATGTTGCCTTCCACTTTAGCTTCAGGGCAGCTTTTCATGTAGGTAACACCTTCAGGAAGCTGAGTTGTAACAACGGCTTCGCAAAGATCTTCACATGCTCTGATTTCAAACTCGATTGGGTATTGATCACCAAGCATGCAAGTTTTTGGGTTTACAGCTCTTACAATAAGACCGTCACGGCATTTCAGCTCGTTAGTGCTTGGGTGGCGGCACTGTTTTGCAGGTGTGCAAAGTGGTTCCACACAAGGTGTTGGGCAAACCTGACAATTTGGCTTGTCACAGCAAGGATCACAAGGATCGCAGCAAGGTTCGCAGTCAGATGGGCAAGAAGGTTGAACTGTGCAATATGGCACATTACCTTGTTGCTGATAGCCGTAGCTGCTATCTTCACAGGTAGGACCGCACTGATCATAGCAACCTCTGCTATTTGAGCATCCTACCCATAATACGGTCGTTGCCATCATTATGAGCAACGACGCCATTACTCCCATATGTCTTTTCATCTAAAGACTCCTTTCGTTTTACATTATAGGAAATTTTTTCAAGCTAATCTTCTTAGCCTGCAAAATTTTTCATGGCTTCAGCCATTATTGAGTCTTCCTTGTTACCAAGGCCGACTAAAAAATAGCTCAAAAGACCTAGTCGAGGTCATAGTTTTGGGGATCACAAGCGCAGTGTTCCCAAATATGTGGTTTAGGGCAGCATTGTGGTTTCAGTTCTGGACAACGTCTTTCTCTGCAGGAAGGTTGGCAGCAGGAACCATATGGACTATAGCAGGGATCTGCGCACCAACGGTCGTAATCCCAGCAACAACAGCTTGACAGTGCCGATGCTATAACTCCCAGAGAAAACATAATTACAAAACTACTTTTCATCTTACTTAGTTACTTTATCCCAACAGGATTAGAAAAACTCTTTTTCTCGCCCTGTTGGGTCAACATGCTCCTTAAGAGAGCATGTTGACTAAAGCTGCGTAATCCAGCTTTATGCCTTGCTTAGTTGCACATGTTGCAGCTAGGTGCACAGCTTGGTGGGCATGGGCATGGTTTTGGGCATGGGCATGGTGGTGGACATGGTTGACAGCTAGGCTGACAAGGACATGGGTCACAGCAAGGATTACGATCGCAGCAGCAGCTTGTTAAAGCAAAAGCTGTAGCAGCAACAGCAACCATAGTAGATAATGCGCCGATTAGTTTCATGGTTAGACTCCTTTTTTTTTGTTTTATTGAAGGAATAGAAAAGCTTAAATTTGTTCTTCCAATCCTTACACACTTTCAGCGAATGGTGCCCTAAATACTTGGCAGGCCATACATCCAAAAGAGGTGGTTTACTTCCACTAGATACGCTTTTCGCCATTAAACTTACCAGAAAAATTTAAATTAAATATTTAATTTTTTCCAGAAACCCCGCACGCCGATTAGCAAAGAGACCTTTCGTCACTTTTTCCAGTGGTTTCCCATCTATGTTTTTAAATAAAAAAGATGAACTAAATCTTCCAGATAAATTTTTAATATTACATTAATTTTTTCATGAATAATTTTATATAATGGAAAAATCGTTTGAGAGTGAGTGTTTTAGAGTGCACAAAATTAAATGGTGATCAATTTATTCTTTTTGCATGAAAAGTGCGGCAAAACACCCAATAAATGTTGAAAACTAGCGTGCGCTTAAGGGGATATGTAAATGATGGCTATGTATGCCTCAATGTTCCTGTCCATCCTAACTTGCTGCGCAAGGTGGAATAGTAGTCGTGATGACCGAGGTTAACTAGACGAAACTTGCGAGAGCTAAGGGAGATGTGAAACATTTCACCGGTTGAAATAGTGTTACCGGTAAAACCATCATAGGCGATTTCGACCGGCTCATATTCGCTAAGATACTGAATCTGAATTTCCTGTTTGGGCATAAGAACAATGGGACGATTGGAAATGGTATGCGGACTAATCGGTGTAAGGACAAAGGCTTCGAGTTCTGGAGTGAGGATTGGGCCGCCCGCAGCGAGCGAGTAAGCTGTTGATCCGCTTGGAGTTGAAATAATAATACCATCAGCAGAAAAAGTGTTGAGGTAGCTGCCATCTACGTGAATTGCGAGGTCAACCAAGCAAGGATTTTTTGCGCGATGAAATGAAATTTCATTAACGGCATAACACATATTATTATTAATGGTCCTTCCTTCCATCATGATCCGACTTTGGATGCGGTAGTTTCCATTGATCAGATCCTGCAAACTCGGATAGACCTCAGTAATAGGTACATCTGCCATAAAACCTAAGCTACCAAGATTGACGCCGACTATCGGAGCTGTTAGTTCAGGGCATTTTTGCACTAGACGTAAGATCGTTCCATCGCCGCCAAGACAAATCAGGAAGTCAATTTTATCAGGTTCAACAGATGAGAGAGGGGGTGCTCCAACCTCTTGAGCTTCTGCGTCTTCAACGACAACGCTTACACCTTGACTCGTTAAGAATTCACGGATTCCAATCGCGATACTCTTGGATTGGCTTTTGCGGATGTTGGGGAATAATGCAATGATCATACTTCTATATACGTCCTATTTTTCTCATATGCAAAGTGTTGTACAACTTTCTCTGTTATCGCTTCAGGAGTTAAGCCGATCTCTTTAAGTAAATCATTGAGACCGCCATGTCCTAAAAAGGTTTCCGGAATACCAAAATTTAAAACTCTTGTATTGGTATAATCTTGGGAAAGAAGGAAATGATTCAAAATATTGCCCAATCCGCAGGAGGCTGAGTGTTCTTCAATAGTCACAACGTTTTGATGTGTCAGCAAGAGATCGCAAAGAAGTTCAGTATCAAGAGGTTTTATAAAAACAGGATCCATCACAGTTGCGTTAATGCCGAGATGTTTGAGCTTTTCTCTGACGATAAGGGCCGTGTCGATCATATTTCCTAAGCCAATAAGCAATAGGTCCTCTCCTTTTTCTATCACCTCGCCTTTTCCTATCTCTCTCTTATTAAGAGGGACATCGGGATCATCTGTCGCCATATTAGGATAACGGATCGCAGTTGGGCGCTTCCAGGAGAAAGCTGATTCCATCAACTCCTTTAGCACTAACCCATTGCGAGGTTGTGCGATCACCATATTAGGCATAGCATTAAGAAAGGAGATGTCATAGATGCCATGATGGGTAGAGCCGTATGGGGGAGCTAAGCCCGCACGGTCAATGCCAAATACGACCGGAAGTTCTTGAAGGCAAACGTCGTGAAAGAGATTGTCGAAAGCTCTTTGTAAAAATGTCGCATAAATAGAGCAAAATACTTTCTTTGA
>JAJFMB010000264.1 GCA_021772355.1 Chlamydiota bacterium
TTTTAAAAAGTCAACGGCAGCTAGCACATCGCCTGCAAACTCCTCAGTCGTTCCTTGAGAAATATCTCCGGTCGAATCCCCAGTACCACGATCATCATAACGCAGTACAATAATACCCTTTTCCACAAGTTGATCCGCTAGGGTCTTATATACCTTAAAACCTGCTACTTCTCCATCCCTTGTATGAGCGCCGCTTCCTGAAATAAGAACAACAGCAGGAAACTTTCCTTGCTTATTCGGAACTGATAAAGTACCTGAGAAGGATAAATCACCATTTTTGAAGGTAATTTCTTCTTCGTTAACGGTTTTATGCTCTTTTGAACAACTGCTGATAAAGAAGACGACTAGAAATAAAGGGAGAACAACTTTCAGGATATTTTTCATGACACCACACTTCCTTTGGGGAGGTTTTGCACTGATAGGACTTCCAAAGCTTTTTCATCGGCACCGGCCAAAATCATCCCTTGACTTTCGACACCCATTAACTTCGCTGGTTTCAAGTTAGCCACAACAACTACTTTTTTTCCAATAAGTTCTTCCGGTTGATAATGTTGGCTGATACCAGAAACTACAGTACGAACATCAATACCAATATCTACCTGTAGCTGCAATAATTTCTTACTTTTCGGTAGAGCAGTGGCACTCGTAATGATTCCGACGCGTAAGTCAAGCTTTTCAAAGTCAGGAAATTCAATCTGCTGTTTTAATGGAGTGTAGGATACTTCTTTTTCTACGGTATTTGACATTTGATGTAATTTATCCAGTTCTTGTTGAATTTGTTCATCTTCAATTTTGGCAAACAATATTGTTGGCTCAAGAAGTTTTTGATGCGTCGGCAAAGGGGTATTCATCACAGTTTCCCAGCCGACTGTTTCTAAAGACTCGTTATTTCCAAGCATTTTCCACACAGAGGAGGCTGTTTCTGGAATGATTGGATAAGAGATAAGAGCTAACGCCTTCAAACACTCCAAACAACACGCAATTGTCGTTTCCATTTTTCCACGAGTCGCGTCCAATTTAGCGTCTTTCCACGGACTTTTCTTCTCAAAGTAAACATTTCCCAACTGCGCCAATTCCATAATCAACTGACTAGCGCGACGCAATCGAAACGACTGATAACTTTCTCGCGCTTGAGAGACAAGTTCTTTAATTTGTTCCAGAAATTCTTGATCCACCTCTTCAACGTGAAGCGTTTGTGGAATACTCCCCTCGCAATTATTACGGGCAAAAACTAAGACGCGATTAACCAAATTTCCGTACTTACCCAGAAGCTCAGAGTTACAACGCAACTGAAAGTCTTTCCACGTAAACTCTGAGTCTGAACTTTCAGGTGCATTAGAAGCGATAGCGTAACGGATTTGATCTGCCGTATAACGAGAAAAGAAATCTTCGAGATCAATATACCATCCTTCGGATTTGCTAAATTTACGTCCTTCGAGATTGTAAAACTCGTTTGCCGGCAACTCATCGACTAGTTTAAAAGGCTGGTTTTGACCCATCGTCATCGCCGGAAAAATAACCGCATGAAAGGGAATATTATCCTTTCCAATAAACTGCACTAGCTTAGTTTTTTCATCGCACCAATACTCTTTCCACTTTTCAGGATCGCCTATCTTTTGAGCCCACTCCATTGTAGAAGAGATGTAACCGATAGGAGCATCAAACCATACATAAAGAACCTTTCCCTCCGTATTAGGCAAGGGAATGTCTACTCCCCACTTTGAATCGCGGGTAATAGCTCTCGGGTGTAGATTGCGGATATAGTGTTTGATAAAGTTAACAACATTCGGCTTCCACTCTTTAGACTCTATCCATTGCGAAAGACGCTCTTTAAATTTATCAAGTAGAATGAACCAATGCTTTGTTTGCCGTAAAGTAAGAGGAGCTTTTGTAAGCTTTGATTTAGGATTTTTTAAGTCTGTCGCTTCATAACTTGCTCCACACTGAGGACACTCATCTCCTCGCGCTTGGTCATACCCACAGCGAGGACAAGTCCCTACAACATACCTATCGGCTAAAAAACCGCCGTCTTCCTCAGAATAGAGCTGGTCCGTGACCTTGGGTTCAATATTTCCATTTTCGAAAAGGTCGGTAAAATACTGTTGAACAGGTTGCTTATGCCCCTCCCATGTAGTACGAGAAAAGTGATCAAAGGAAAAATTAAGTTTTTCGAAAAGTCCCACGTTAACGTGATGAAAAATGTCGACATGTTCTTTAGGAGTTCGACCCGCAAGGTCGGCACTAAGAGTGATTGCGACGCCATATTCATCAGATCCGCAAATATAAAGCACATCGTTTTTTAATAACCGCTGGAAACGAGCATAACAATCACCCGGCAAATATGCTCCGGCAATATGTCCAAAATGCAAAGGGCCGTTCGCATAAGGCAAACCGGAGGTGATCAGAATTTTTTCTTTCATATTATTTAATGGGTTTTTGTACGATGAGAACTTCTAAATTTGTGTCGGGCACCACTTGCCACCCCAAAAGTACTTTTTTTTCAAAATCTACATAGAGGGGTCCCGGTGATGCAAAGGCGTATTCAGGTTCTATCATTTTTGGAATTACATGAGGACAAGATTTGATAGTTTGATAACCTTCCAAAGTTGCATGACAGGCACGAATAGAATCTTGCTGATCAAGCGTCAAACTTCCCCAAGAAACATATAGACCTGGATACCTTCTTTTAAGGAAGCTCCAATCCACATTTATGTTATCAAACCAATTGACAGCATCCGGAAAAATGCGACCGGTTTCGCGACAGACAGCAGCGCGGTTAATATCAAAGATACGATTATCATACTCATGCCTATCATAAAGCATTCGATAGATTTTCTCTTTTGCAGCATATGACAGATCAGAACCTCGTCTTAACGGTAGACCGCTATAAGGACTAATACCGGGTTTTTTGGTACTCACCCAGTAGGTGAACCAAAAAAAAGCAAACAGCAAAAAAAGCGCAAATATCACTGCAAAAGCAAATAAGACAACATCTACCCGGTCTAGATATTCCATACTCGCGAAACTTAACCTACTGCTATATTCTGTGTTGGTTCAACGAAGATTTCCTCAACTTTGATCACTTCATTAAGAGATGGTTCAACCTCTTCAATATCATCAAAATATGCCTTATCCTCTTCAATCTCTTCCAAAACCCAGTGAGCAGGATTTTGTGCATCAGTTTCCACACGAGGGGCTCTTTCACTTGCAATCATATCTTTAGCAACGTGAATTGCAAAATTCACTAGCTCAAACTGACTGCCAAATTTTTTATTTAATGATTCATTGGTCAGATTTTCGTGCCTTTCCATTTATTCTCCTAAGATAAAATATTACTAACTTTGTGTTCTTCGGCAATTAAAATGCTCTCTAGAATACGGTAGGCAGTGTGGAGGTCATCATTAACAAGGCAATAATCATAGTCAGCACTTGTCTTCAATTCATTACTTGCCCACTCTAAACGTTCTTCTATTAGGTTTTCCGTTTCTGTACTACGCAATTCCAATCGTCGACGCAACTCCTCAAATGAGGGAGGTTTTACAAATACGTACACAGCAGGCATCTTGCCTCTCAATTTTTTTGCGCCTTGAGTATCGATAACGAGGACAACATGTTTTCCACTTTCTAACTGCTCATTCACCCAGGCTTGCGACGTACCATAATGATTCTCATAAATTTTTGCGAATTCCAAAAATTTACCGTCTTTTATCATTTGCTGAAATTGTTCTTCGGTAACAAAGTGATAATCGACACCATCTATTTCCCCTTCTCGTGGTTCACGTGTCGTGTATGAGACACTTCTCATCACACAAGGATACTCTTCGACAAGTTGAGTGACCAATGTTGTTTTCCCCGTTCCTGCAGGAGCGCTTAAAACAAACAACAAACCCTTTCTTCTATTTCCCAGCTGTTTTTCCATTACTCGATATTTTGTATTTGCTGCCTAATTTTCTCGATCACTCCCTTCATCTCTACAGCGAGCATTGAAACTTCTGTTTCAGCTGTTTTTGATCCAATCGTATTCGCTTCTCGATTGAGCTCTTGTGTCAAGAATTCAATTGTTTTGCCCATGCTTTCTTGTTCGCTCTGCATAATGTTTTTACATTGATCTAAATGGGATTTAAGTCTGGTGATTTCCTCAGCAATATCAACTTTTTCAGCAAACAGGCAAATCTCTCTTAATATTCTCTCTTCATTCTCAACACTTCCAGGTACCACTTGCTCGATTCGCTCTTTTAATTTAGTGCGATACTTTTCACTAGAAGAATCCGATTGAGCCGTAATTTTTTCTACCTGTGAACCGATTGTAAGCAAGTGTTCTTCTAATTCTTTCTGAAGAGCCGCACCCTCTTTCTTTTTCATGATCATCACAGCATCAAGAGCTAAGTTCACCGTTTCCCTAAGAGAATCTCTAACCTCCTCCTCAACTCGATCATCTTCCTCGTACTGCAGTATATCAGAGTGATGTGAAAGTAAATCTACATTCGCCATAGGTGCGACATGCAAAGCTTCGGCAATGACATCCCATGCTTCTTTAACCTGCTTTGCAAGGGCGATATTAGGTCTCACAACAAGTGACTGCCCTTTCACAAATACGGCGCTTACCTTGACTTGTACTTGGCCACGTGTGATACGTTCACTGATCCACTTGCGTATTTCGGTATCGAATCGCCACAATTCTTTTGGGAGGGAGATGTTGACTTCAAGATATTTTCGATTAACTGATTGAATCTCTACAACAAAACGTCCAATAGAGGTCTCGATATGAGCGTGGCCATAGGCCGTCATACTTTTCAGCATTAGGTCGTCGACTTTTGTGTTATTTTATCAAGGGGCAAAAGGAAATATACTATAATTTCATTTTAGAGTCAACGGTTCCACAGTAAATAAAATACTTGCCATTGTTATAACCCCAAGGAATATTTTCCATGGTACAACCAAGCTTTTGCTTCGCAGAAATAAGACGCACCTTTTGCGCTTCCTCTTCAGCTTCAAAAAAATGATT
>JAJFMB010000265.1 GCA_021772355.1 Chlamydiota bacterium
TATTTTACAGCTTGCTTGCTACCGCTGTTGCAAATAAATGGAACCCATTCGATTACTTAAAGTATTTATTTGAAAATATTCGCTTATGTAAAACTCATGAGGATTATGTCAGATTGCTGCCTTTTAATATCAAATCAGATCACCCACTGTAAAGTACGTACTTCTCCGAACGCTTACACGGTATGTTCACCAACAAGGCCTTTTTCTGAGTCAATTAACCAGTTATTAATTTTGTGCCAGATATTTTTTATTGTATTTTCCATGATTATTGCCCGATCAAGTTAGTTTTATTGATATTTTTAAGATTAGTCGGTGTTTTTGTATCGGACATTCCGCACCTCATTTAAGATAAATTTTCATTTAATTTCCCCTCAGTGTGTTGCATTAATGAGTATTTGCCAGCGCCACTACTCTCTGTACCAATGATTGATATTTTTGAAGTCCTGATGGCTAATTTTGACTGTTTTAAGATCTAGTGGCAGTCCATATATTTTGAGAGCATCTGGGCCAAAGTAAACTATGATGCGTTGATGCACTTTTTTTAAATTTGTAATGATTCGATGAGATGTATCGCCTTGTTGTATGCACACTACGGCAATCATATCCATTAACTCAGCAATCCATTTAAAAGTTGGGTTTTTAACCGGCTTTCCTGCTTGGTTAGGAAGTACATCATCACTTTCTTCAAGGCACTTGCGCATACTGTATTGAGCAAAGTTATATACCATAAGACAAAGTGTCATTACCATCATGAGTGCACCAATACGTCTCGGAGTTTTAAGGTAGAAAGTATCGAGCTCAAATGCATTATCTTTGATGAATTTAAAGCCTGATTCTACACTTGATTGTTCCTTGTATTGCGTTAGTACTTCAGGTGCACTTAGCGTTGCTTCATCAAGCCGGTTAGTCGCCAAAAGAAAGCGTCCAAGACTTTCTTTTGCTGCTCGTATTGATGGTAGACAAGAAGAAAGATTTGCTTGAATTTGATAGCTTTTAATGGTTTTTTGAGCGCCAGGCTTTGGCCGACCCTTTTGGCTATGCCCCATGATGGGTTCGATTTGGTAATCTACACGATGGTACTTTAATGATTTTAAAAGAGGAGTTAACGCCTTCTTAGCATCACTTTCGCAGGCAAATTCTTGATTACCTAAATGCCATAACTCCTTTTTCAGTGCTTCTGCTTTTTTATCTAGTCGGCGCTGAAATGTTTTTAGCTCGCGCATTGCTGCATGGCGAGATTTAATTAGAACCCAGCGTTGTTGAATACCATGTTGATTAGTTGCAACTTCAACAAAACTGTAGTTATCATCAATGCGTTGCCATGAGAAGTGGGCATTACTGCTCTTAAGCAACTGACGCGCCGCCTTGTGTTGCGCTGGTACACGAGTTATCCAAAACACTGACTCAAGAGATGCAAGTTTTTCTGGTGTGTAGAAAGCTGCATCAACTACAAAATGTAGCGTATCTGGCGCTGATGCTAGCTCCTTGTTGAATTGCTGAATTCGCCGGACAGTTTTTTGGAACGTTACTTTGTCACTGCTATTACCGTCGAGCGCTTCCATCCAAAGCGGTATATTGGCTGCACCACCTTGAGTCAGCGATAACATCACTTGCTTTAGATCCGGGCGATTTGCCTTTGAAAACCCTCGGGCAGGTGTGGGGCCATCATCTGATGGCACATCATAATCACCATAAAGAACGAAACTAGTTGTATCAAGGTGCATACGCTTGCCCAAAATATTTTGTTCGTTTGCAACCTCAAACGCAATCTCCGAATAAAGCTTCGTTACACCATAATTCGCAATTGCATCTAGACATCTTCCAAGACAATCATCATTAAGATGACTTGCATCTACCTTTGCGTCTAACATCTCTTGTACTGGCTTATCTTCGAAAAAATTCTGCGTCATGTATAAACGACTATTCATAAAGCCAAGGCCATTCAATATCATTGCTGCTGATCGTCGTCCGTGACTTACTATAGCTCCACTGTCATCATTAAGCTCTAACCTAGCGTCGATCTTCTCAATAAGACCTAGCTTTTGGATGGTAGCTGCTATCAATCCCAAAGCGCCAAGACGTTGGCTAGATACTGTTTCTGTACTGTACAATTCAAATTCTCGCTAAAAAATAACCGAGGATACATGCTCGGAAACTCTTTGTATTTGATCTATTTCTTATAATCATCTGATCTATTTCTTGGATAAGTAAATTAATTATTTATTTTTGAAATTTGGGTGCGGATTGTCCGAAGGAGAGTGAGCTTCACAATAGTATACGTCACAATCCATTTTTTCTTTAATATATCGATGATCAGCAAACTCAGAGCCTTGATCAAAAGTTATAGATTTATACATTTTATTCGGTAGACTTGTAAATTTACCTTGAATTTTTTCCATAACCGTAGCTGCGATAATCAAAAAAATAATTTCTATTAAAGCGTACCTTTTCGTTCGGTCAACTCTTGGATCAGGTAAATCATTAAAGTGAGAAAGTAAGCTACTATCCATCAAACACCTCCATAATAAGTGAAGGCTAGTAGATCATATTTTCTGATACTTTGTCGATCCCTTGCGATATCTAATATTTAGACGATCTTGCCCTGAATTATGATTGTTAATTTGACTTAATTTTTATTAAATTAAATAGAATT
>JAJFMB010000266.1 GCA_021772355.1 Chlamydiota bacterium
CCGCAATCAGGTTGAGAGATAAGCAGGTCGTCGAGGTTGACTCCGATTTTTGATGCATAGGCGGGGTCAAGTGCGTGTTCTGCATCAATGTAGGCCGCTAATCCACCATTTTTTTGCGCGTTGGCAACGATATGTGTGGCAAGCGTTGACTTACCGGAAGATTCTGGACCGTAAATTTCAACAACTCTTCCACGAGGAACACCACCAATACCCAGTGCGACATCAAGAGATAGTGCTCCTGTTTTGATAACGCTTACTTCACGAGAGGCAGATTGCTTTCCAAGAGACATGATTGCCCCTTCGCCGAATTGCTTCTTAATGTGGCTGACAGCTAATTCTAAGGCCTTTTTACGTTCTTGATCAGGTTGAGACATGGCGAAAACTCCTAATTTATTGTGTGAATTTTTTCAGAGAATATCGCATTTCCTAAAGAGAATCTATAAAAAAACAAAATGAGAGGGGTATACTAGAGTTCTCTTGTTTTCTTAGAAAACGATAATCTCATCGAGAGAGACGTCTTGTTCATGAGTGGGAAAGGAGTGAGGGTGCAGCTGTTCTTTGAAGCCGATGCCGAATTTTTTGGTTTTTGGGGGAAATTTGACTAAAAGGCGGTCATAGAATCCTCTTCCATACCCGAGGCGGTGGTTGTCTTGATCAAAGCCGAGACCGGGGACGACAACTATACCTATCTGAGCGTGAGAGATTTGAGTGCAGAGTTCCGGCAGGGGTTCCCAAATGCCCCATATGCTGCGTTTTAATTGGGTTTCAGGATGTTCCACGTGGAACAATTCGATGTTGTCATCTACAATTTTAGGGAGAACAAGCTGTTTTCTAGACAGTAATTGCTTGTTAAGAAGAGAGGTATCGAGCTCGCTGCCAAAAGAGGCGTAGGAGAGAATATAGGGAAACGAGAGGGTAAGCGGGTCGAAGTGAACAGAGAGTTGCTGGCTTGCAACGGCATGCCTGTCTTTGCAGAGTTGATCTCGCTTACGCCGAAAGCGCGCGCGTAGTTCTTTTTTGCTAATCATTCGTCGGGAGCTCCATTGTGATAAGCAATGCGGTGAAGAAAGTTTCCGTCAGGATCGTAAAGGGTAGCGGTACCATCACCGATGAAAATTTGACTTGTAGGATGCTTTTCTCCCTTTTTAAAGTACTCACCCTTAACCAGTTTGTTTTGGTCGTACTCTTCTATGAGCATTAAGCTGCCGTCGCGATACCAAGCTGTAGAAAGTCCGGTTTTGCTATTATTACAAATTTCGCGCTGACTTTCTTGAACACCATTTTCATACCATGTTTTTGCGAGGCCATGAATTTTTCCCTCGTACCAGGTAATAGAAAGCATCGGACGTTGCTCTTTTCGGAAGGGGTTTTGAGGAAAATATTCAATTTCTTCACCATGTTTTAGGCCGTCCTTGACGTGATGAAGGCGCACAAGGCTTTGATCTGAACCAAACACCTTGACCTCCCCCTCAAGAACGCCATTATGATACTCCTGAAGCTCACAAACATGACATTTACCAAACAAGGGGCGAGTACCTGTGCCGTTTTTGATTGAGGCAACCTCTTTGCCGTTAAGGTCGATGTAATGGCCTGTTACGAGCAATCCGTTTTCGTAGGTTTCTTCGGCCGCAATAAAGTTAGGGTTCCAGAATTTTTTTGCCACTCCATGTTTGATGCCGTTGACATAAGGTGTTGTTTGTAAAAGGTCTCCGTTTTCTAGAAACACCTCAAAGTTTCCATGGATAATGCCCTTTTTATACGGAATCTTCTTCCACAAACACCCATTTGGATGGTAATAAATTGAGTCGCCTTGAAGCTCTCCTTTAGAGTAGGAGATAACGGCTTGGAGATCATTTTTTTCGCTCCATGCGTTGGCGCGGCCGTCAAATAGCCAGGTTTTTTCTGCAGCAGTGTTAAGATCAGCTTCGCCGCCCACAACATACACCTCAAGCTTGCGCTGGCCATCGGCATACCACTCTTTATACCACCCGTGAGCGCGATTGTTGAGTGTCTCAAGGTACTGTTGAGGTTGTCCATTGGGGTGATAGGTGGTGACACAAGCACCTGTATTGCCTTGACCGTCCCGACAAAAGACTCGAAGCACTTTCTTGTAGGGTTGAGGAGAGAGAAAGTCGACTTGTTCATACTCTTTTAGTCTCTCGGCGGTGCTAATGGTTTCTGTCATGTCGTTTTGATCAACGATATTAATGCTCATTAGTTGATTTGGGCGATCGCAGTAGGAAAATTTTTGAGCGCAGCCAGTCAAGCATAATAGAACCAATAAGATAGAGACGGGGTGTTTTATCATGTGAACTCTCGCTTTAATAGTTTTAAATTAAGCGAAAACACGTCGCTTTTCCCTTTTTCCGTTTTTTTATCGAGCTTAAATTCGAGAATAGATAGTTGTGGGGGGTTAGGGCAGGGTTCTTGATCCCCAATTTTCACTCCTTCGATGCGCGCTAAGATTTTTTTAATGTCTTCGACATTAACTTCTACAGGATGCGCTAAGGTCTCGGTGGTTTCTTGGAAATAAGGGTAGGTTTGCACAACGCCCTCAACAAAGGTGAGGTGGTTTGAGGGGCCAGACAAAAACTCTAATCTTTTCTCAATAGCTTTGTCGTTGGTGAAGTTCTTGTTTTGAACAATTTTTTCCAGATTTTCAACTTCTGGTTGAAGAAAAGAGAGTGTTTCTAAG
>JAJFMB010000267.1 GCA_021772355.1 Chlamydiota bacterium
ATATTTCCCATGCTACGATGCGACTTATGAGACAAATCAATTGGCTTCTTCCTATCATATTATGTTGTGTAGCTTTTTGCGAAGGGATCATCACGTATCCTGATAGTCTCGTTGAGGAAAAATCATGTGTTGGCCACTTTGACCAACGCTCTTTTCGTCTCTCAATTTCAAATGAAGATGAAAAACGAGAGATCAAATGCTACGACCCGGATGACCCTCTGTTTTCAGAGCATAATGTTCCATTTCTCATGATTAAAATTCGGGATGAAAAAGCTGAAATTGAAGAGCTTGGGAAAACCCTGAATTTTGCAGGCAAAGACATTATCGCAATAGCGCGCTCCCTTCAAAAAGAGTTTAACGCCCCCACTATGGTTTTGGTAGATCGCTCTCTATCCCTTCCCTGCCCACTAGATGGGAGATGGTGCTGCGACGAATCCCTAATGGATTTACGAATGACCGGGGTGTTTCTTAACGGAAAGAGTTTTTACGAGGCTCATGGGGCTCTGCCAAAAGATGAGGAGTATCTAACTTTTGCACAATTCATTTACCAAATGGATGTCGATACGCTAACCAAAGAACTCTATGATCTGGGTGTGTACTATCCTGAGGCGCAGCAATTGGCTAAACTTTTAGACAAGATTCGCAATAGACTCGCTCTTTCATCTAAGGATACGACGATTGGGGAGCTTTCAAAGTCGCTATACAACGCCTCTAAACAAAATCCAACTGACCATGAACTGTGGCACCGTTTCCATGATCGCATGATTGCGGAAGAAAACTCCTTTCACACGTTATTTATTCTTGAACACCTCACGTCGCTTGACGAGCCCATAATAAACACCCTTCTTCATTATGCCCGAAGGGAAATAAATGCTCATCTGAAGCAAAATCAATCTCTAACAGCAGATCTCAATTTCGCAGACGCAGCTCTTGAATCGTTTCTAACAATGATGGACCGCTTAAAAGACTCTCCTGTGATGTTTACTCTTTCCTCAAATACCTCTTACGACTGCTTAAAAAGGACATTTCACGTCAATGTACCTTTTCCCAATCATGATGAGCTACCAAAGCTATATGCTCTTGCTTCGCAGATGTCATTTCAAAGCGAAGACCTTATCACATTATTTGAAAAGCCCATCTCACGCCCCGGTGATTTGTGGGCACGTTGGATTTTGGCTAAAGATAAAGTAAGAAGAACAAAATTCTTTTACTATGGAGCAGATGAATGCCCAAATCCTTAAATGAATTGTTAGATTCTGTTTTGCAAAGGGCGGGTGGCAAAGCCATTACTATTGGTGAAATCATTTCTGTCCTTAAACACCGCGGTCTTGCCATTTTGGTCGTAATCTTTAGCGCTCCCTTTCTTTTTCCCTTTCAGGTTCCAGGACTCTCTATCCCATTTGGCATCGCATTGATATTTGTGGGACTGCAAATGGGGTGTCCGGATCGGCAGGTTTTTCCCAAAAAAATAATGGGCAAAAAAATCGCGTATAAAGCGTTAGAAAAGTGGATCCATCGCACTAAATGGATCTTAAACAAGGTGAATAAATTCGTGTATCACCGCATGGGGTATTTTGTCTTAAATAAATGGGTGGTAACGATAAACGGTCTTTTTGTGGCAGCATTTTCTGTCATCTTTATTCTTCCCATTCCCCTCCCCTTTACCAATTTTTTAGCAGCAATCCCTATCTTTATGGTGGGCCTTGGAACACTTGAAGAAGATGGCCTTGTTATCTTGCTTTCCTATCTCTTCGGTATTGCCTGCTTTGCCGGTGTCGTTGCTATTATCTGGTACGGATTCGAAACCATCGAAGCCTTCAGCCTCGACTATTTTTAGATAGCATTCCAAGAAAACTTGTAAACTTATCCCTATTCTTGCCTAATACCTCAAAATAATCGCGGTCAACCCCCTCAACAATCACAATAGCTTCTTCAAAGGACTTTCTACCTAATGCTGTGGTAACGAGCTGCAAGGCTCTAGAATCTTCAGGATGGGGCGAACGAACAATCAATCCTTTATTCTGTAAAGTCCGTACAACTTGCGAGGTCATCATCGGATCCGTGTTTGCATGAGAGGCCAATGCGCTCTGAGTCACAGCCCCTTGAGCCTCCAACCAATGAATACTTGCCAAAAGCACAAACTGCACGTGGGTAAGCCCAACAGTAGAGAGCGCCTCTCTTTGCTTGCGCTGCCATTCATTGCTCACCTGCCAAAGCAAAAAACCGGGGCTTTGCTCGGGCTTTTCAAATTCTGATGGAAAATCTTCATTCATTTTCTGCCAACCGGGTAAGTTTAGTGATTGCGTTTTTAAGCCCTTTCTTGAGTTGGCGCAGCAGTGTAAAGCGCAATAAAAAGGCGAGCAATCCTTTTGTTTCGACATGATGTGTGATACGCACTCTATTTTCAGAGATTTGCTCCATGCTATGATCAAATTTAATTGTTGTAAATGGCAGCTTCGAGACATCGCTGTATCCCTTTAAAGGCTCAACATCAGTGATAGTAAACTTAGTAACGGGAAAGCCCTCCGGTTTAAGCGCCCCTACGGTGCCCACCTCAAAAGGGCCATCAATTTTTGCCCACTGGATCGCTTTATCCCACTTTGGCCACTCCTCTACGTTATGCCACACCTTCCAAATTTGCTCAGGTGTTGCGGTCGTTTCGACAGATTCACAGTATTCCCAATTCCACATTTAAAACCTCCTTATTCATATGCGTGCATATTATATGCGCATATACATTATAGTCAATAGAGAAGTTAGTGTTCAAAAAAAACTGCCTCTCCTACAGAGGATAACTTTCACTTTAAATATTGATATATTACCCTGTTCGCTATGTTGTTAGCTTGGATAGTCGTAAGTTTATTTATTGTTTCTTCCACAGCAGAAGGAGCTCTTGCCGGGGGACGCCCCAACTCCTTCTCTGGAGGAACGAACGCCTTTGCAGGCGTTGCTAATCCTGCCAATGCCGTATGGATTCCTAACCGCTGGGATGTGGGATCTCATTGGATTCATCAAAAATCAAGTCTATTTAACCACGATGATAACCCTTTGTTTTCTCCCGGCAAAAACAATACCTCATACAAAACGAACAATTTATATAACTTCGATGCTGCCATAACCCGCCAAGTTAAGTTCACCCTTGGTTCACAGCCTTGGGAAGGATCGATAAGCCTTGCGATCTACTCCGCTCCCAACCGCCTGGCCGTGAAGACTAAAGACCCTATCCCTCTATTGGGAACAACACCGCTGGTTGTGAAAAAAGACACAAAAGTCTTTTCAACTATCTTTGCCGTCAAAATAAACAAAAGTCATTCTTTAGGATTCTCTTTGGATTATTTTTATCTTTCTTATCTTAGAGAGGGCAACCAAAATTCCGATAACCCGCTTAGATCGGAATCTCCGGGACATGTCACAAATAATGGCACGGATCACTCCGGAGGACTCGGATTGAGTCTCGGTTGGCACTGGAAGATAACGCCTGCCCTCGAATTTGGTCTGGCCTGGATAAAAAAAAGCTATGTTGGACAATTAAAAAAATATCGAGGTTTTGAGCCCCATCACGCTAAAAATTATATTCCCCAATCTGTTGGTTCAGGATTCGGATATCGATTTACTTCCAAGCTCAGAGGGCGCTTAGAAGTCTTGTGGATCAACTTTGGCAATCTACCCGGCGCTAATTCCGCTATTCTTTCCAATGGCGAACTGAACAGAAATAAACGAGGCTCAAACAAATCTCCCGGCCCCGGACTTCAAGATGCAACACTAATTAACTTGGGATTTGGTTATAAAGTTAACTCCTACCTTTCTTTTGGAACCGGATACTCCCATCGCCTACAACTCTCTAAACCCAGCTCTATCATCATATCTCATGCCTATAGGATTCAAACGATCTATGATATTCTCTCTTTTGGTACCAACTTCAAATATAAGAAACATGATTTTTTCCTTACCTTTAGTCGAGGGTTTAAGAACAGGGTCAAAGGATCTATGCCCACAGAAATAGGAGGAGGAAAGTTTTCTTCTGAAAAATCAAACACCACCGCATTCTTCTCCTGGGGTTATTTGTATTGAGTTGATCAATAGTTTTTTCTCGCACATTATTGTGATAGAGTGTTAAATTCTCCTCCAAATGAGTGAAGATTTTACCAAAAAAAATGTCGTAATTACCGGAGCTAGCCGAGGTTTAGGTTTGGCAACGGCAACAGCTTTTGTGCGAAGCGGTGCCAATGTAGCATTGATGGCAAGAGATGAAAATCAGCTAAAAGAACAAGCGCGTGGTTTTCCGAAAGAACGTCTCTTAGGGGCATACCCTGTTGATCTAGCTCAATCGGCTCAAATCCAAACAGTGAGTGAGCATTTAAACGAAGAGATCAGTCATTTAGATGTCTTGATTAACAACGCTAGCGGTTGGTATGTAGGCGAACTTGAAAGCATGCCCGACAGCGAGATTGAGCATCTTATCTCAACGAGCATAACCGGCAGCTTGCTTATGACCAAGCGACTGCTGCCCCTGTTAAAAAAATCTGAAAACCCTCACATTATTAACATCATCTCAACGGCCGGATTGCACGCCCCTAATATTGATCCGAGTTTTTCCTCTGTCTCTTATTTTGCAGCCAAGTGGGGTCAGGCAGGCTTTAGTGAAGCTTTACGGGGCGAAGTTGTCAAACATGGCATACGTGTGACAACACTCTATCCCGGCTCTTTTTCCAACCGCTCGACCATAGACGATCATCCCGAGGAAGTCCTGAAGAACTACAAAGAAAACATCATGGTCGTCAAGGATGTCGTAGATGCTATACTCTTCTGCGCATCACGCCCTAAACATGTCAATATTCACTCGCTCGTTATTACACCATAATAATTTCTCAATAATCCTCTTTTCCCCTATATTC
>JAJFMB010000268.1 GCA_021772355.1 Chlamydiota bacterium
AGAGTACCTGGCTTCGGACCAGGTGGTTTGAGGTTCGAGTCCTCATCGGTGCGATATTTAATATTTTTTCTTTTCTCTTTCTCCTTCTACCACTATAATCCCGTCTTAAGTGATCACTTGAGAGGTATCGATGGTTAATAAAACGAAAGCAGCAGAATTTACAACAGATGATTATAGTATTAAGGTGTTTGGGCGTCATATTGACGTGACGGATGCTATGAAATCCTATGCGGTGGAAAAAATAGGAAAGATTGAACGGTTTCATAAACGAATCATCGATGTTGTCATTACGATGGATGTGCAGAAATTGAATCATAACGTCGATATTATTGTAAAAGTCGATCATACAAAGATTAAAAGTCACGTTTCTAGTGATAACATGTATGCCTCGATTGATTTGGCTGTGGATAAACTGCAACGACAATTAAGCCGCTATAAAACACGTATTCAAGATCATCATGCCGCTTCACGCGCTGTGGTTGATATGCGCGTCAATGTCTTTAAAGCTCCCGAAGAGGCAGACGTCCTTGATGTGAATGATCAGATTGATGATGAGAACGAACGTCGTCTAATGGAAGAGTATCGTCCCCATCAGGTGGTGACAGTAGAGACATTGCCTCTTAAAATTTTGAATTTAAACGAAGCAATGTGGCATATGGAGCTATCAGGCGATCCTTTTATTATTTATCGCGCTGAAGAGGACCAGAAGTTAAAAGTCATTTATCGTCGCGATGAAGATGGCAACTTCGGTGTGGTTGAGCCCGAACTGTAAGCGTTTGCTGTGCCTGAAAAAATCTATTGTTTGATAAGAAAAGAGTGGGTGAAGATCACTCCTGAGGAGCGCGTGCGCCAGGGAGTGATTGCTCTTATGACCCAAAAATTGGGTTATCCTATAAATCTGATTGCGGTTGAAAAAAGCTTGCAGCAACTTCCTCATCTTGAAAAAAATCACCGCTTACCTCTACGTCGAGCAGATGTTCTATGCTTTGCCAAATCGGCTGACTCTCTATACCCTTTACTTCTGATCGAATGTAAAGCGGTTAAGCTAAATGCCAAAGTAATTAATCAGGTTGTGGGTTATAACCACTTTGTTAAAGCGCGCTATGTGGCCGTTGTTAATGCTGATGAGGTGCTAACGGGATGGAGGGATTCGAAGACAAAATCGTATCGTTTCATCAAGGGATTGCCCCCATATTCAGAACTTATTCAAGGGGCTTCAGTTTTATCAGAGCGGATGGAGTAGTACTTCTAAAACCCGTGATCCCCACCCACAATCCCCGATGCATGCTCGATAAAATAATAGGTCGAGATGTAGGGATTGTCCGAAACAGCGGTGGCCCATCCTATTGTGCCATTAAGAAAGGATGAAAGCTCTGCGTCATCATCCGGTTGAATCACTTCAAATCCATGTGGAGGTAGTGTAAGGCTCCTTGTGATGGTCTTGGCATCTTGTTCTCGATAGAATGTAAGTTCGATATGCGCTTCCCGTTCAAAATGTACTGCAGGTGATGAGCTCATGATCCATGCAGTGGATCCTTTTTGGTCGGCGAGAAGGGGAAACCAGCGAAAGGTTCGTGGTTTTGTTTCTAATGAGGGGTCAAAGGGTTGAAGATTAGTGCAAATGTTGCAGGGAAGCTGTGGAAGTCCTGTTCCAATGTCCAAACCAATTTTGATGCGGGCGGGAATGCGGTCTGAGTCGATCGGATTGGCAAGGATACGCGCTGATAAGTTACTCTGTTCTTGGATGCCAAGCTGTTGGCAAACTTCTTTTAGCGAAATTGTTTTATAATCTTCCGAAGGGGAGGTGACTGTAAGCGTTTTTTCTGACTTGCCCAAAAATGTTCCGGATTTATCATAGATCTCGACGTCAAAAGAGAGTTTTGAAGGGGAGTAGATGGGATAGAAGTAGATTTTGGTGTCATGGCCGTTTTCTGTTATCGCAGGAACAATTAGGCTCGCCGAATGCCACCCTTTTTCGTTTGGTCGCCAATAGTCGCTCTCTTTTTCGGCTTGAGAGCAGTCATAGTAGGAGTGGGTGATGGCTAAAGCGTTTAGGGATTTTTGTCGATTGCCTACAAGTAAACGGGGAAAAATCCAGTTGAGCTGAAAGCGTAATTTTCCGGTTCCTGGTCTGCCTTGTAAGAACTGCTGGAGTTTAGCCTCGCGAGCGGGGTAGATGATTCGGGTTTCATATGGGGCGAGGTGTCCTAGTTCCATTTCGTGAATAAGCGTGTCCTCTTCGCTATTATAAAATTGCATCACAAGCTGACTGTTTTCGACCTTTTCAATGCCGTTGATAAGCCCGATAAAAGGTTCATGGTCGTCATCTGCGTAGATATTAAATCCTGACTCAGGAACTTGTGTTTCGGAATTACGCTTCATATCGTGGTAATCGTTATAAGTGCGCTGTGCCGTATGCACAACAGTGCTAAAGGTGGGGCCGTAATAGTTGATAACAACTGCCGGAAAGGGATAGACGAGGGGAACTGCGGAATAGAATTCTATTTCTATGCTTCCTGTAAAATGAGCCTTGTCAGAGAGATGGGTGTTTTCTAATGCCTCACTGATTTCAACACGGTAACACTTAGGTTGATCAATTGTCTGGGTCGTGCGGTAAAGTTCTTCACCGTTTTCGGCGCGCAGGGTAATGACAGCGGTGATTTCATTGATATGTCTTTTTAGCAACCAATAGCCTAAAAAGATGATCCTTGTTGCGATATCTGCCTGATGAAAAACAGGGAATATCGAAGATGCCCGAAAGATGGGGTGAGGAGGGACGGCTTGTTTAGGTTTGGGCATCGCCGCTTGTAGATGTGACCAGTAGCTTCTCATATCTTTATTATGGCTCGGTAGTAATAAATGGCAAGTCATATCTTATTAACAATAAGAGTGATATACAAAACTACTTAGAAGTAAAGGTCTTGCGATGTAAATAACGTTCATGTTAAGGGTAAGAGAGTGTGTAATGTATAGCTTTGTTGTATGGGATAAGAGTACATAAGGAACTCATCTTTAACTGATTTCGTTCTATCCATACTACAAGAGTACGCCTATTTAATAGTATATCGCTCTAGAAGGATTCTTATGGAAGATTATGATTCGCTAGAAAATGCGTTTGATGCGTTGGCTGATTTATTAAAAATGGCTGATGACATCATGAAAAATCCCAAAGATAAAAAAATCCCAAAAGATATTCAGTTTAAGCTATTTGAGTTGGAAATGCGCACGAAAATCTTGCACGGAATCACCAAGCAAACAATGGACCAGCCCGAAATTGATGCTGAACGTATTAAGAGAATGATTTTTAAGCCTCCTAAAGGCTTAAAGTCAAAAGATGTGCATTTAATAGAGAGAGCGCAGCAGTTAAAAGACGATGTGGAACTGAGAAAAAGCTTGATAGAAGCGGAATTGAAGAAAGGTAAAAAACCGAAGAAGAGCACTCATAAAAAGGCTCGAAAAAAGAAATTCCGTGGCATCGGAGGAAGTAAAAAGTGGAAAAAGATTTAGCCTGAGGGAACTATGTTGTCAGAGCAGCAGTATCGAAAAAACATAGAGAAGTGGACAAAAGATGTGCCAACCTTAGCAAAGGTGATTTTAGAGTGGGATAACCCTGAAACGGAATTTTGTCGCACCGGTGGTGACAGTGATTTGAATCTTGCTTTTAAGGATGAAGAGGGGAATTCACATTTTTTCCATTCACCTGAAGGGGTCAAAAAAGAAGCTTATCACTGGTTTACTTCTCTGAATCTAGACAATGTATCAGTGCTTTACGTTTTTGGAGTGGGACTTGGGTATTATTTTGAAGCGGCACTGGAGTGGTTAGAAGAGGACGAGGAAAGAAATCTTATTTTTTTAGAAGATGATTTGACCGTCATCCAGAGACTTTTTCAGACGGAACTTGGATCTCAACTTCTTGATCATAAGCAGGTTTCTTTATACTATATTCCGGAAGAAAAGGTGATTGACGGGCTTTTAGAACACCTCTCGGTACAGTATTTCTTACAACGCTCTATCACATCGGCGTTGCAATTTTATGAGCGGAAAAAACACGATAAACTCGTGTATTTGAAGGTGCGGATTTCGAAATCCTTCGAGGATAATTCCGGGTATATGGAGTTTCTGAATTTAAACCGTTCCCATTTTTGTAACTTATATCGCAATTTGCTGTTCTTGCCTTCTTCTTATCAAGGTGGAGATCTGTTCGAACAGTTTAAGGGCATACCTGCGATTATCTGTGGGGCAGGTCCTTCTTTGGATAAAAATTTTCAGCAGTTGCAAGAACTTGGTGATCGCGCTTTGATTTTTGCCGGCAGCACTGCTATTAGTGCTTTGGCGCCGGGAATGCAACAGCCGCATTTTGGCGTCGGAGTCGATCCCAACATTTTCCAAATTTCTCGATTGATGATGTCCAATGCTTTTGAAACCCCTTTTTTCTACTCATACCGTTGGCAGCATCACGCATTACGTCTTACATTTGGACCGCATATTCATGTTTCTGTTGAAAACGATAAAGCTATGAATCAACTGATAGAGGAGCGGCTAGGGTATCAGAGCAAAAAAGTTGACTCGGGCCATAATGTGGTCAATTTAGCGATCGGGATTGCTTATGCTCTTGGGTGTGATCCGATTATTTTAGTAGGGGTTGACCAGGCGTATGTGAAAAACCGCTCCTATGCGTCTACTGTTTTTCACCATCCATTGGATAATTGGAAAAGAGATTTTACTACTAAAACTACTGAAAATGAACTGCTTGTAAGACGTGATATCAATGGGGAAGCGACGTATACGTTGTGGAAATGGATTCAAGAATCAAATTGGATCGCAGAGTTTGCAGCAAAGCATCCCGATGTCCGTATGATCAATGCGACAGAAGGGGGAATTGGGTTTTCAGGTGTTCCCAACATGACGCTAGCAGATGTGAGGAGGGAGTATCTGAATAAGCTCTACGATCTGCCGATTCTCATTAATGGCGCTCTTCAGCAGGCGCGCATGCCTTCTTCTGTGACAATTGATGGTGTCATTGCTCTAATTGGGGATGTACAGAAAAGTTTGAAACAGTGTAGTGAACTCTGCCAAAGGATAGAGGAAAGCTTTAAACAAGCAGTCGAAAAGATCATTAAAGAGGAAGAGGTTCCATTAACTTTAGTTCCTCAAGAGACTCTGCTTGGGATATCTGAACTGGAAGAGGAGCTGGCATTTTCGAATGTATTGGAGCAGTACCAAGATGTATTTCACTTTATTTTCGAGAAACATTTCAATTTTCCTCATCCAAATTTGTCCGCAGAGGAGAAGCGAGCCAACAATCAAAAAAGAGCTGGAAAGCAGGAAGAAAAATACCGGTTATTGAAAAAAGCGTGTCACATCAATAGTAGTGCCATTCAATTTGCGGGACTTGCGTACCAAAAAGATAGGGAATTTCTTCACAAGGGTGAGCAAAATGGGTCTCAGGTGGTTGTAAAGGGAGAGTATCGTTGCGAGAATGATGCCTTTACAATTGAGGATTCTGAGCTTGGCATAACAGTGAGGGAGAATCTTGACACGGGCGAATTGCAGCTGAAAGAGGGCAAGCCTTTTCGAGGAAAGTGTGTTGAAAACTATGACAATGGAGCTGTTAAAACCGAATGCTATTACCATGAGGGTCGTTTTCATGGCCCCTATCGCAATTACGATAAGAAAGGACAACTGCTAGGGGAGAGTTGGTACCTCTTTGGGCTCTTACATGGGAAAAGGGTGTTGTATAATTATGATGGGAGTATCTACAGCATTCAGCGCTATCGCGATGGCCTAAGAGAGGGAGTGCAGGAGTTTTATTATCCTAAGGGGGCGATTAAGATGCGCCTTAGTTATGCTGAAGGAAATTTGAACGGCCAAGCTGAAATGTTTCATATGAACGGCACACAAGCAAGATCACTTACCTATCAAAAGGGATTGCGGCATGGCAAAGAGTTTATTTGGAATGAGCTAGGAGCTCTTACATTAGAAGCGGAGTATGCTCAGAATCTTCCATGCGGTGAGGCGCGTCAGTGGCACACTAATGGAAACCTTAAGAAAGAGGTGATCTATTCTCCGGACGGCAAAGAGTGTGTCGTCAAACAGTGGAAGCGAAAGGGGGACTTACTACCTCCTGAAGTTTTGTCCCAGCATGATTATTTCGATCAA
>JAJFMB010000269.1 GCA_021772355.1 Chlamydiota bacterium
GATTCTCAACAGCATCATTCCACCAAGGGTCGTAAATAAAGACATAGTCCGCAGCAGTGAGATTGAGTCCAACACCACCGGCTTTAAGACTGATAAGAAATACAGAAAGTTCAGGGTCTTCCTGAAACCGAGTGACAACTTCTTCCCGATTCCGCGTACTTCCATCCAAGTAGGCGTACGCCATGTTTAATTGTTTACCAATAAGCTGAAGCATACTGGTAAACTGGCTGTAAACAAGAACTTTATGACCTTCTGCCACCACTGTATGAATATCTTCAAGCAGCGCCTCAAGCTTAGCGGAAGGAGCTGGAGAGCTTTGATAAAGCAGTGGATGGCAGCAGAGCTGTCGCAATCTTAAGATTGCCTCAAACATTTCCATGCGATGCTTTGCCACACCATCCAAGGTAACCTTGTGCAGCAAGCGGGTTTTGATTCCCTGTAAAAACTGCTCATATACCGCGCGTTGCTCCTCTTCCATCTCCACCCAAACAACCTGCTCAATCTTCTCAGGAAGATCTTGAGCAACATCGCTTTTCTTGCGGCGTAAAATAAAAGGACGGATCTTTTTTTTAATTCTTTTTTGATACCGTTCATCCGATCCAGAAGCCGTACATTCAGCACGAAACTCCTCTTCGCTCCCTAAAATCTGGGGCATCAAGAAGTGAAAATGCGACCACAATTCCTCTTCTCTATTTTCAATTGGAGTACCTGTTAATGAAAGTCTTAAGCGCGCCCGCAAATGGCAAACAGCTTGAGCGCTTTGCGTTCTGGCATTCTTGATCGCTTGTGCCTCATCTAATATCACACATTGGTAGGTAATAGCAGACAACTGAGAAAGATCGCGTCGTAAAGTGGCGTAGGAGGTTAGGATGATAGTTTCCTGATCGTAAGAAAGATCTCTTTGAGAACCGTGAAAAACCAAAACTTTGTGTTGAGGTAAAAATCGTCGGATCTCTTGTTTCCAATGAAACAGCAGCGTTGTCGGCATCACAATAAGGTGCGGCCCTTCCTGAGCAAGCTGCGATAAAAATGCAAGGACCTGGACGGTTTTTCCAAGACCCATCTCATCAGCTAGAAGACCGTGAAATCTATTCTCGTAAAGAAAAGCCAACCAATTCAGCCCCTCCTGCTGGTAAGGACGAAGCGAACCTAAAAACTGTGGTGACGGAGCTCGCAAAGGAAGCCCTTCAAAAGAGGAAAGAGGTGCAATCAACTCGCGCAAGCTCGGCACCTCACGTGCGATAGGTTCTAGTCCAACGATACAGTGTCTGGAGATTTTGATCCCTTCAGCAACTATTTCCCCTTCCTCTTCAAGACATTGAAATGCCGTTTCAGGAATTAAGCCAACTTGGAGAGAATCTAAAGAAACAAAACGCTCCTTTCGGTTAAACGCCCCCACAATATCTTGTAAATTCACCGCATGGTCATCGTATTGCAGTTTTCCCTTGATCAGTAGCGCTTCTTCTTGGTTTTCATAGGCAACGGCAATGTCGGTGTGCCTAACCACTTTTCTAGCTTGATGATCGAGAACCTCCCACCCCAACTCTATAAGAAATGTCAAACTTTTAGCCACTTTGTCCATTGGGCAATAGTAGTGAGAGGAATCGACCTGCTTTTTCATGAAGTCAGTTTCGAGCAGATCCTTTTCCCACCCTGTTTCAACACTCTGACTCCGCCTTCTTTTTCCAAATGAAGTCCTCGGATCATGAAAGGCAATAGTATCTTCGCCATAACTTAGCCAAAGATCAGCAAAAGCACCGGAGCGATCATTTAGTTTTAAGATGGGAAGAGGGTCAACCTCAACAGGCAATGTTTGAGAAAAAGCCTGTTTCATTTCCGACCAAGTTAACTCTGTCTCAAGAAACTTTAAACTCCCCTTTTTGATGAACCAGTGGGGCGGTCCAGCGCATACAAAGTCGCACTCATGCAAGTAAAACCCTTGATCGCGTAGAGTGATCCATCCAGCTGCTTCTCGCGTTGTAAGTTCAGCATGTCCATAGAGGTCGGGAACCACCTGTTTATTTTCAAAATAAAGACAACCGGCGCGCACCATTAAAGTGAGAAATTCTCGTGTCTTTCTGTACGGAATACGGTAGGAGTCTTCTCCTCCAAATGGCTTAAGAAAGCTCATCACCTCATTATGAAGTGGGGATGAAGGAGAATTTGCGGTACGGATGACCAAGCTGTTGTGCTGAGCAGATAATTTTTGATCAATTTGGCAAGCGAAGGTTGGCATGATTCAACAGATGATTTAAACTATTTTTCAGAAGATTATACCCCATAGAGGCTGTCTATGACAATGAATAAGCTCCGTATGTGGAATCAACACGGTACCTGGGAAGAAGCTACTTCCGAATGGGAGTCCGGCGTCAAGGAAGCAGAACAGTTACATCCGATCAAAAAACTCAAGCGAATCCCCTCTATGCCCGGAATTACCCAGGAAACCGCTAAAAATTTAAAATGGAAAAGCTTAAAATGGATGCTGAGTAAAGATCACGACGGAAAAATAATAAGCCATTTTTTAAAACACCCTTTCAAATATTCATGGTCTATTCTTCAGTCACTTGCCTCAAAAAAACCGATTAAAAAAGACGATGATTTTTTTCTTTACAATGTAAGAAACGTCCAAGAATTTCAACACCTTATGCACAATGAAGACTCCCTGCTTGTCCTGGGGTTTTCCTATTGCCACAAGCCTTTTGAATGCCCCTCAGGACGCTTTACCGATGCCTGCATCCACGATCCCAAACATCCCGTCTGCCGTCAGTGCTTTATCGGTAAGTGCGTCAACGCCCTTCCTGAAAAAAAATCCATTCCTCTCTACATCCCCACAGTTCACTACATCAGTGGGAAAATTCTCGATTTAATGGAGAAGCACCCGGATAAACAAATACTCTTTTTAATTACTGCATGTGAGATGACGCTCGAAATGTTTGGCGACTTTGGGAAAATGGCCAATATCAAAGGGATTGGAGTGCGCTTAGATGGTCGCATTTGCAATACCATGAAGGCGTTTGAACTTTCCGAAAACGGGATCAAACCAGGGCTTACTGTTGTCCTAGACCACACACAACAACGAATGCTTGAACTTATTCGCTATCGAAGAGAGATTGAAGATCAAGCAAACTAGAGACCTAGAGTTTTTCAGTAGCAAACTCAGGATAATGATGCTTCCTGCGAAATGGTTTATGGGTCGTTTGATGGTGGTAAGGACGCACATGTGGAGCAGCCTGACACTCAGCTTGGCAACAACCTGCATAAGTTTTCAAGCAATTGGAGCAGCAAATAAAAAGCTCATTGCAGTCCATATTAGCACAGTTGTAGTAATGATCGTAGGGTTCCTTACAGTGATGGCACGTTCCCACCACTTCAGGCTCTTCCTCATTGATGGGAATAGCTAAACGATCATCAAAAACAAACAGTTTTCCTTCCCAATGCTCTTTCCCCTCTTCTAGACCATAATTAATTACTCCGCCTTGAAGCTGAAAAATCTTTTCCACCCCTTTTTCTTTGAGAAGTGCAGAGTAGACTTCACATCGTATCCCTCCGGTACAGTACATCATAACCGGCGTATTTTTCTTATCTAAACGTTCAAGCAGATCATCGGTAAACTGTTTAAAATCCCGCGAAGTCTCGCAAGGAGGACATTCGGCACCGGCAAAACGTCCAATGTCCCACTCGTATTTATTCCGTACATCCAGCAAGACGACTTCTTCACCGCTTTCTAGCATTTCCTTCCATTTTTTCGGAGGAACATGCTCACCACGTTGTGAAAGATCAACGTCCATGTCGAACGCCACTAATTGCTTACGATACTTTACTGTCTGTCTAGGAAAAGCGTGTTCATGATGCCAATGAATCTTAAAGTGAACTCGATTGAATGGCGACCTACCAAGCATCCACTCACGATATGCCTCGGCATCCTCTTTCAAAGCACTCATTTGCCCATTAATACCCTCTTCTGAAATGTAGATACGCGACATCACGTCGCGCTCCTTAAAGAATTCCTTATGCAGTTTAACTTCTGCTATAGGATCTTCAATAGGTTCAATAAGATAAAAGGCTAAGACTGCGTAGTTTTTGTTATCCATACGGGAATATTATGAAGAAACAAGAGATTTATTATCAAGCTCTAGAGAATTTCCAAATCGGTAAAAATAATTTATTAATCAAGCATTCCTGAATTAGCTTGCTTGAAGAGAGCACAAAAAGCAACTTTCTGAGTACATCATCTAAATAATTCGCTGTTAGTTTACATAAACAATAAATATTATTCTAATCAATTACTTTCCTCATGTTAAATTATTTATTTGCACATTAGATCTTTTCTTTGAAAAAAAGAGAGTGTTGTGACAAAATAAACTGCAAAGAATCCTAAAGGAGATACAAACCATGACAGAGAACCTAAAATACCTCAATGATGAGAATTTTGATGAAACCATTTCAAAAGGTGTGACCTTAGTTGACTTTTACGCAGATTGGTGTGGCCCTTGTCGGATGATTGCCCCTATTGTCGAAGAGTTAGCAGAAGAAATGCGCGATAAAGCCACAATTGCTAAACTAGACATTGAAAATGCACAAAAATCTGCACAAAATTTTCAAGTCACGTCCATTCCTACTATCATTCTATTTAAAGATGGTCAGGAAGTTGAGCGCATCGTCGGATTAAAAGACAAAGCCGCGTTAAAGAGCCTTATAGAGTCAGCACTCTAATTTTCTTCTCAACGTAGTGCAAGGTTTGATTCACCATTTCAAACCTTGCAAAACTATCTTACTTTTCTTGAAATTTTCTATCGAGAAAGGGAAATTTGTCTCACTACTTCATAAACTCCTATCCCTACAGAGGTCGCTAAGTTTAAACAGCGAGCGCTTTCCTGCATGGGAATTTTCACAAAGCTGTCGGGCCACTTATCGTGAAAACTTTCAGGTAACCCGGACGTTTCGGAACCAAAAATTAAAATCGAATCCTTCGAATAGGTAACATCAGTGTAGACCCGCTTTGCATGGCTAGAAAAAAAATAAAAAGGGTGCGCTGTTTCTTCTAGAAATTGTTCAAGATTATCAATCGTCTGCACATCAACGCCATCCCAGTAATCCAGTCCGGCGCGCTTCAACCAGCGATTTGACACTTTGAAACCCAAAGGCTCAACTAAAATCAACTCTGATCCCGTCACAGCGCATGTACGAACAACATTGCCCGTATTTGGAGGAATTTGTGGTTGATAGAGAATTACTTTCATATTTTTTAGAGATTAGCGAGGGAGAAACCCCTCGCCTTTAATAGATCTTAAGCAGAAAAAGAGCTTTATTTTTTAGGGCTCTCGCCACCTTCTTTCGACGCATCCATTTTGACAACTTCAACATCAAATACTAGAAGTGCGTTTGGTGGAAGAGGGCTTTGAGTTCCATAACCAAGATCAGGATGGATAAAGATCTTTCGTTTTTCTCCCTCTTTCATGCCTGTAATTCCTTTAGTAAATCCCGGAATTGTCTGCTCTAGAGAGATCGCTACGGGTCCGCCTACGTTATCGGAAGAGTCGAAAACCGTTCCATCAAGATATCTACCCGTATAGTTAATGAGTGGAGTAGAATCAGATTGAACAGCAGGACCTTTACCTTCCTCAACAATCATGTATTGCAATTTTCCAGGCTCTACCTCAAAAACACCATCAGCTTTAGAATTTTGCATCATAAAAGCGTTTGCAGCCTTAAGGTTATCAGTAGAAAGTTGATCAAAGACTTGTTCTTGTAAAGCCGTCATCATTGCTTCATATTCCTGATCTGATACAGGAGCAGGTTTACCGGCAGCACCGTCGCGCATCCCTTTAATAATACGTTCGATGTCCAGGTTAACTCCAGGCGTATTAATGTTACGACCAATAGAGTGACCGAAGGCCTCTGATAATTTTCCCATGTCAATCTGGCCATTAGTGTTTGTCGCATTTTGGCTATTAGCGATTGAGGTCGCTCCGATAAAGACAATTAGCATAAGAAGATGTGAACGCATTGTGTGAATCATAATTCCTCCAATTAAAAAGTATCCACCAAACTAACAACACAAGTCAATAATGTCTATGAAAAATCTAACCTTTTAATGTTCAGATGCAAATCATTGAGCTGTTCATCGGCAACAGTCGAAGGACAGGCCATCATTAGATCGCTTGCTCTCTGTGTTTTCGGAAAGGCTATCACATCGCGAATGCTATCGGTATGCGTGAGTAACATGGTAATGCGATCCAATCCAAATGCGATGCCCAAATGAGGAGGTGTTCCATATTTTAACGATTCCAAGAAGAAACCAAATTTCTCTTCCATCTCCTCTTGCTTCAAATCAAGCAACTGAAAGATTTTTTGTTGTAGATCGCTGTCGTGAATTCTCTGCGATCCACCCCCAAGCTCATATCCGTTAAGCACCAAGTCATAACCAGAAGAGCGCACTTTCAAAGGATCTTCATCAAAAAGCGGAATGTCCTCAATGTGAGGAGAAGTGAAGGGGTGATGCTCGCTAACAAGGCGTCCCTCTTCCTCAGACCAGCTAAATAAAGGAAAGTCGATGACCCATAAAAATTCATACTGGTCGGGCTTAATCAAGTTAAGATCTTTTGCTAATCGTCGTCTCAGATGGTCAAGCGCTTGATTAGTGCGTCCTTTCACATCGGCAATCATAAAAATCAGATCCCCTTCTTCCATCTGCATCCGTTCGATAAGCTCCTTTTGCAGTTCCTCGTTAAAGAACTTAACGATACTGGAGGTAAGACCCTGTTCCTGATGCTTCATCCATGCAAGGCCTTTAACGCCAAATTCTCCGACAAAGGAAGTGTACTGATCAATTTCTCGACGAGAAAGCGAAGCGCCCCCTTTTACACACAATCCCTTCACAATACTGCCACCGGAAATTTGCTCCTTAAAAACTGTGAAATCAGATCGTTCCGCAATATCGGTCAGAGTTGATAGCTCCATAGAAAAACGGGTGTCGGGTCTGTCACATCCATATTTTTCCATACACACATCATAAGCGAGGCGTCGGAAAGGAGTGCTCAATTGCAAACCCATACACTCCTGAAAAATCTCTTTTATCATCCCTTCCATAAGAGGCAACAAATCCTCAGGAGTTCCAAAACTCATTTCCAAATCAATTTGGGTAAATTCAGGCTGTCTGTCAGCACGTAAATCTTCATCGCGAAAACATTGAGCAATCTGATAATAACGATCCATACCCGAAATCATTAAAAGCTGCTTAAATAACTGTGGAGACTGAGGTAAAGCATAGAAATTACCGGGATGAATACGGGAAGGAACGAGATAATCACGAGCGCCTTCAGGAGTGGATTTCCCTAGGATAGGTGTAGATATCTCTATAAAACGATGATGGTCAAGATAACGTCTTGCCGCCTGCATCGCCTTATGTCTGACGATAAGCTTTTCGGCAACATCACCCCGTCTAATATCAAGGTAACGGTACCGTAGGCGCAATTCCTCATTCACATCAATAGATTCATCACATATCGAAAAGGGAGGAGTGAGAGACTTAGATAAAATGTTCAGTTCAGCAACCTGTATTTCAATATCTCCCGTCGACAAGTTAGGGTTCGCCATCCCTTCGCTTCTTGGGATCACCTCTCCCTTAATCGAAATAACCCATTCGGACCGCAATTTCTCTGCAGCGGTGTGGCAAACAGGATATTTTTCAGGATCAAAAACAAGCTGAGTCAAACCATAGCGGTCGCGTAAGTCAACAAATATAAGCCCGCCATGATCACGACGGCGGTGCACCCAACCGGAAAGTGTTACAGCAGTTCCTATAGCGCTTTTTCTGAGCTCACCACAATCATGTGTACGACGATACTCTACCATTCTCTTATTCCTTTAAAAAATGTTTCATTTCCTCAACAGCAATTTGCAAGCTATGGGAAAGTTGATTCGTTTGAGAAATGGCACTCGTCAGCTTCTTCATAAAAAATTCAGCTTCTCCGCTCTGTTCAAAGGGAGTCGTCAGTTCACTCCACAGCTTCACCAAGTCTTTTTCTTGCATCTCTATGCGTAAAATACGCCCCATATGAAAAAGAGGGGCTTTTATTTTTTCACCCGTGTCCATCTCTTTCAACTCGACAACTTCGTTCTGAAGCTCTTGATCACCAACAACTGCAACAAATTTAGCTCTGATCTGATTGGCATGCTGCATAATTTTGTTGAGTTTTCGACTGCTAAAGTCCATGTAAACAGGAATCCCCATCTCCCTTAAATTGTGCAACTCAGCAAAACAGATTTTTTTCGCCTCATCACCAAGGGGTATGATGTACAATAGCGGTCGCTCTTGTTCGGGAAGTGAAACCTCTTGCTTTAACATTGTCTGTATGATGCGTTCCAAACCTGTTCCAAATCCAATCGCAGGAATTTCCGGCCCACCCAACGTTTTCATCAAACCGTCATAACGCCCACCGCCTCCAATACTATTTTGCGCTCCCAGTTCCGTCGCAACAATCTCAAATACGGTGTTGTTATAATAATCTAGTCCACGAACGAGGTGAGGATTGACTTCATAGGAAATCTTGAGTTGATCTAAATATGCTTTCACACTCTCAAAATGGTCACGACTTTCATCACTTAGAAAATTCAAAATAGAGGGAGCGTGCTGAATCACTTCCTGATCGCAAGCTTCTTTAGAATCTAAAATTCTCAAAGGATTTTTTTCGAATCTCTCCTTACTATCGGAGGATAAACGATCAAAATGTTGACGCAGGTAGTCTTGAAGTGCCGAACGATACACCTTCCGACTCTCCACATCTCCAATTGAATTCAAATAGACATGTAGATTTTTCAATCCCAAACGATTGTATAACGTATAGAGCATATCGATGATTTCAGCGTCCTGCTCCGGCTGTTTACTACCGACAACCTCCGCACCAAACTGATGGTGTTGCCGGTATCGCCCCAACTGCGAGCGCTCATAACGAAACATAGGGCCGATATAAAAAAGCTTATGCACGGAAGCCCGTTGGTCTAAATGATGCTCAATAAACGCGCGCATCACAGAGGCAGTTCCCTCAGGCCTAAGAGCCATAGAGCGCTTCCCCTTATCAAGAAACGTGT
>JAJFMB010000270.1 GCA_021772355.1 Chlamydiota bacterium
GCTATTATTTTTTATTGTTTTGAGAGTTGACTGCAACAATTGACCATCTCTTCTTCTAATATTGTAGGAGACAACGTGCCCATTTGCTTTTGTGAGTTCCCAAGGTCTTCTTTCACTTTCCTTATCAGTTCCCCAAACAAAAAGGTAAGGGTGTGAGGGATTTAATGGGACTTTTGATTCGGGGATCAACATGTTACTAACAGTACATTCGGGAATCATTCTTTTTCCTACTTTAAAGTGATAAATTATGAGGTATTATATAGTTTTATTGTATTTTAAGTAAATATAAAACTAGTTTAATAAGTAATTTTTTCAATACAGCTATTGTAGATTAAAATGATTTTGTTTTATGATGATCCTCACTATTTCGCTATGGAGAGAAATTATGATTTCAAAATATCTATTGGCTTTCCTTTTAATCTGTACACCTTTTGCAGTTGATGCATGTTGGATTGATGGAGAGGAGTATCCCGCCGTCGGCTATGGTACTTACCCTTTGAAAGGAGAGTTATGTACTCAATCTATAACGAAGGCTGCAGCTATTGGCTATCGCATGATTGATACCGCAACATTCTACGAAAATCTCGGTGCCATCGGTGATGCTCTTCAGGTTTTGGGGCGTAAAAATTTCTATGTCACCTCCAAAGTTTGGCACGATTCTCAAACGCCTAAACTGTTAAAACGCGATCTTATGAGAACGTTAAAAAAATTAAAGACATCGTATCTCGATGCCTATTTGCTCCATTGGCCCAATAGCAAAATCTCCATCGAGGACACTCTTTGCGCTATGGAAGAGCTGAGAATAAAAGGGAAGATACGGCATATCGGCCTGAGCAATGTCACTGTGAATCATCTTAAGAGAGCCCTAGAGGTGGGAGTCCCCATTACGTGGATTCAGGTTGAGATGCACGTCTCTTTCTATCAACCGGAGCTTTTGGAGTTTTGTAAGGAGCATGGCATTGCTGTTCAGGCATGGGCGCCACTTGATCGAGGACGTGTCGCAAGTAATCCTGTTGTTAGAGAAATTGCTGATAAGTATGGGAAAACCCCCACACAAGTAGCTCTCAAGTGGGTTGTTCAACATGGGTGCGTGCCCTTGCCCGCAAGTAAAAACGAAGCTCATATGCAGCAAAATTTTGCTATTTCGGATTTCACTCTATCTCAAGAGGAAATGGAGGAGATCAATGCCAAAGCAAAACAGGGGCAACGAGATAGAGTCACCCCTGAGACAGGTTTTGGTTTTACCGATGAGTTCGATTTCACATACGATGAGTGTTGGCCAAAAAGATCATAGCGAAGAGGGTGTCAACTTTTTGCTCATCTCATAATAGTAGGCATTTGCACATGATGCGTATTCCGGTTTTAGCTCCGTGTTCCATACAGAAGTGAGCGGGTACTTCACACCCGTTTTCACATAGCCATGTTTTTCATAGTGTTGCAACAGTTTCGAGGCCAATCCAAGAACTTCAAATTTTATGATTCTTTTGCCCGCATCTTTTGCATAGGATTCCAGATGGTTTCCTAAGATGTCTCCAATTCCACTACCCTGCAGCGCAGTATCGACTGCAAAAAGCCCCGCTGTTGCCGTGTTAATGTCTGTGGTGGTTTCGAATAGAACAGTGCCTGCAAGAGCGTTTGTTTTCTTGATTTTCAAAAGAAATAGCGTTTTTGTGGGATCCTGAATGAGTTGCTCAATTTCTTTGTAATCGGTACGTAAGCTAACAGTACCATTTACAACATACTTTTGTTGTTGGTTCCAATAGGATTGGTTAACAAGAGCGACGACTTCGTCAATGCGATCATGACTTAAGGGTTGTATCACGTATTGATCTTCGCGCAGATAGGACGTTTTAGAAATATTCATCTTATTATCCTCCTTACTACAAACGTAGTATTTTAAGGCACAATGGTGCGATTAAATAACTACATCCGTAGTATTAATTATTAAAAAAAGTATTAGTATTAGTTATTTTAAATCATACAAATCACAAGTAATAGGGTTCCGAGGCCCATACCAATAAAGCCGAGGCTTATGGTGCGGCGGCTTAATGGGATGCCAATCATAGCATGAAAGCGCTCAAGCGTGTCATTTGCCTTATCGGCGAATGAACATAAGGTCTTTGGGTAGACGTTTTTAGTCTCTTTCACCACTTTTAGCAAGGCAGAAGCGAGGGAATCGGTATTGTGATGATAGACTAAAGCATTATTGTCGCAGGCCATTTCCTGGTCTTGTTTCACTTTTTTCGTCCACCACTGTGTCGGCACCCACCAGAAAACAGCGGAGATAAGTGCTATGCCAAGCCTGGTGTAGGGGTCCTTCCATTGGAGGTGGGCATACTCGTGAGCGATAATGGCTTCTAATTCTTCCTGAGAGATCACGCTCGTTAACTTTTTCGGTATAAGAATGGTCCCTGAGTTGGCTGCCATTGGGATCTGAATCGCATTGCTTAGTAGAATGGAAACATGGTCGTTTTTTAGGTGGAGAGCGAGCTGGGGATGGGTTATTTGATCGGTGCAGGGCTGTCCTTTATTAATGAGTTCACGCGTGGTACGGGATTGGTAAAGTGCCTGAAATAGTGTGCGCACAACCATCAGAAGGGTAATAATGCCAAAGGCGATAAAAATAAACTCTGAGACATGCTGCGGGTTGAAAGTAGCAAGATAGGTGACCAAAGAAAGATTGGATTCGTCAAGATGCATGTGCACGTGAGGAAAAAAGAGCTGAAGCAAGAACTTTTGAGTGCAACTATTGCAACTTAAAGGATTGAGCCAGTTGAAGAGGCTAAACTCGTTGAAGATGCGATCGATAACCATGCTGAAATAGGGAATTAGTCTCAAGGATGCACGGATGCGGTGCTGCTTGATTCGAAACAGCAAAAATACAACTTCCATGGCAATTGCTGCTGTAAAAAAAGCAAGCGTTGCATTGAGTAAGACTGAAGCGAAAAAAAAGGCATTTTCGATCATTCTTTTGATTTCCTCGTTTTTTTGATTAACTGTTCCATCTCTTCGAGATCTTTCTCTGATAAATCATCAGCAGATTCTATTAGGTGACTGACAAGTACCGAGGTCTTCACGCCAAAGAATTTTTGTTTGATTTTGTCCAAAAATGAGGCCGAGCTTGAAGGGGCAGTAAGCCAATACTCATACTGCAGACCGATCTTTTCCCTGGTGAGTTGCTTCTTTTCTGCTAGCCTGCTCATTACCGTCATTACAGTGTTGTAATTGTCGTTTCCACCTAATGCCTTGTGGACATCCTTTACGGTTTTACGGTCTCCAGACTTTAGAATATATAGAATTTGAGCTTCTAACTCACCAAATGCTCTTTTAGCCATCATAATCTCCTTTATGAAGATTCATTGTACTACAAATGTAGTATTAAAGGCAAGAATGAAATAAAAAATTGAAGTTATTGGGGGTTAAAAAGGGGTGGCGACAACAAAATGACTGCTCACCTCTCCAGCGTAAACCTGACCTTCCGCTAAGGGCAGTTTTTTGGCAGGAGAGCCTTTTTTCAAGTTTAATTTACTTTGGTCGACCCAGAAGATGTTGGGCCTATTAGTTGGAGAGAAGTAATAAATCTTACGTTTGATATCCGCCACACTGCACCAAATTGTTGGAGACTGATTTGGTCTGCCGGAGCTATTTTTCATAATAGGCTGAGAGACATTGCGAATGATTGAAAAGGCAATGGCGATGGATTGCTTCTCTTCTGTGGTTATGGGCGCTTGATCTAAATAAAAGGAGGCCCTAACAAAACGGTCTGAGGGTTCTGTTGTGCCGGGTAGAAAGCACCCTTTTAGTCCCTGCCAATAATCATTCAGTGCGAGTTGTTTTTCGTATGTGGGTTCATTTGTCATCACGGTGTATTGTTTGCCGCGAAATACAACCAGCTTTCCAGCTATATATTCAAAGATGGCGTTATCGCCTGAAGAATCTGTGAGGGATAAATGAACACCGGGATATGATCCATCAGGCAAAGGGCTGGCCTGCATGTGGAAGTTTTGTTTTCCAAATTCTTGTACCGCTTCCTCTACTGTAGCATAGTTATCCAAAACATACTGAGCCCAATTTAATACATCTAAGCTCTGCTGTCCGGGTGAGGGGCTTCCGTAGTCTGCTGTGGCAAGATATAGCAAGTTAGCATCAAGACCTTGGGTGTTAATTCCATCTGTTGATCCCAAATTATAGCCACTCGCGATCACGCTGCCATATTTGGAAGTCCATTTTACACCATTGGAAGCTTTGCTGCCCTTTCTTTCCATCCCCGCAGGAAAGGCCCAAAGATCCGTTTTGATGTCTTCCATCCAATCCATTGATCTACCCACCACGACTGTCTTTTCAGGGGCAGTATATGTGAAGCGACTACACGCTTCCATTGATACATTCGAAAACAGAAACAATGAGTAAAGAGGTATGAGTAGAGATTTCCACGTTTTCATAAGACAGCCTTTTTTAAACTGAAGATGACATATTCGAGTGAATTAAACAAATAAATATATCTTTGATGGGGGCGACGTATCTCAGTATATTGAAACAAATTAGAAACAAAAATCAATGAGTGGAGTTGCTGTTGGGATTGAAGGAGGATTTTCAGAGAGAAAGGAGCCGTTTTTGAAGTTTATTCTACTATTTAACATCGATGAGCTATTTGCTTACAGTTAGGAGTTTATGGATTAATCCTTTCTTAAAAACTTGTTTGAGACTGTCATTTTCACAGAGTTAAAATCTACTAATTTAGATATAATTAGTAGATATAAGTAGAAGAGAAATGTGAATACTGATACCCTCAAGGCATAAGCGCTAAAGGTTTCAAAATTATGGTAAAAATTCCTGAAAAATCTCCTGATTGGCAAAAAATCGTGAAAAGTAATTTTAAAACGATTCTTGAGTTTGATAAAGTTCCTGAAATACAGTCCCTTATAGAGAAATCTGATCGTCAGTATTACTATTGGGATAAAGTTAGATCTCAGCCTCTTTCAAAAGACATCGATAAGGAAAAAGTTTGGGCTTTCATTAGATTTAGAAGATCCATGAATAGCATTTCAGCACCTATTTGCGATGTTAATAACAAGCCGTTTACTTTTTGGTTGACTGACGACATTCAAAAAAAATTACATTTAATTGATCAAAGCACTGGAGGAAATTTAGCGCTTTGGGATCCAGGAAATGACAAGAAGGCTTCGGCAAAATATATGATCTCATCCTTAATGGAGGAAGCAATTACTTCAAGCCAGATAGAGGGTGCAGTGGCAACGATCAAGGAAGCTAAAAAGATGCTTCTTGAAAAAAGAAAACCAAGAAACATATCTGAAAAGATGATCTTTAACAACTTTGTTACAATGCAATCGATTAAAAAGTTTTTGAGAAACGACTTAAGTACCGAGTTGTTATTGGAGTTGCATGTCTCCGTCACAAAGGATACTTTAGATGAAAGAAAAGATGAGGGAAGGTTTAGACTCCCTGAAGATAAAGTGACTGTATCTACAAATTACGGAGAAGTGCTTTTCACACCTCCTTCAGCTGAAGAAATTCAGAAAAGACTGGAACCGTTAATAAATTTTGCCAATGACGTAGATACCAAACCATTTATTCATCCAGTTGTTAAGGCGATCATATTACATTTTTGGTTGGCATATATTCACCCGTTTACAGATGGAAATGGTCGGATGGCGCGAACTCTGTTTTATTGGTATATGCTAAAGAATGAATATTGGCTCTTTGAGTACACGTCAATTTCAAAAACCATTTTAAAAAGAACAACGAAGTACGCCAATGCTTACCTTTATAGTGAGCACGATGGCAATGATCTTACTTATTTTATTCATTTTCATCTTGATGTCATTATGGATGCTGTTGAAGATTTAAAAAATCATATTCAAGAAGAGCGAGAAAAGAAACAGCGAGCTCTCGCTGAGATTGCCGAATACCCGGATTTAAATATACGACAAACACGAATTATCCAGCATATTATGTCCCACCCTCACGATATTTTAACAATCAAAACACATCAAAATATCAACAACGTTGCCTATCAAACAGCTAGAACAGATTTATTGAAACTGGAAGAATCAGGATGGTTAAAGTCTATGAAGAAAGGAAAAACTTTTTATTTTGTTCCTACAGATAACATGTGGGAAAACCCCAAAAAAAAACCGAATAACTTGTGAGAATTATTCGGTTAATTTGCCGATGGCCGGACTCGAACCAGCACCCTGTTGCCAAGAGTAGATTTTGAGTCTACCGCGTCTACCATTCCGCCACACCGGCATAAGAACTGTGCTACACTATAAGGGAATGGGAAATTTTTCGAAAGGACAACTTTTGGTGGGCTACTTCGTGTAGAAGGAGCGATTGGCTTTTGCCCAGGAGTAGGTGACGCGCTCATCGAGGGAGCAGTCGTGACGCACTTGGATGTCAATGTAGGGATAGGGATGGTTGTTGTCGAAGTTTCGTCCTTCATTAGCTTTGACAAGCTTAATGTAAACTTCTTTATTGAACCAAGGCTGGGTAGAGACGTTCGTGTCAGACTTCTCGTACCGTTTGAAGTTCTGGTAGGCAGTGCCGCCTTCATGCTCTGTATAGTAGTCTAAAAGAAGCTGGACGACGTGTTCTGGATTTTGCTCCATGCCGTCGAGATAGAACGTCACCTCGGCTGCGAGCATGTGTTTGGAGTAGATATTGGCGGGATCGACATAGGTGTTGTGAGTGGGACAACGGTGGCCCGAGGTGATGATCACTTTCTTCTCGGTTTTTTCTTGCACATAGTTAAGAAGATCGATGAGGATGGGATAGACGAACTCTTCCTTGTCACGAATCGGGAGGCTGTGCTTGCGACAGCCCGCACAATCAGAGATCATTTCCTCTTTATCGTCTTTGATTATTGTGAGGGGGGTGTTGCTTGGATTTCCTTTACAGCGGAAATACTCCTTGGTGATTTGGGGATGCCCGCCGGTAAGTTGTTCATCCCATTGATAATGTGGCGCGGGTTTCTTGGCGGGAAGGTTGTGTGAGTAGTGCATCTCATGATGGCTACGGGTAATAGCGTATTCTGTTTGTTCCTCGGATGGGACATTACCGTTTTCTTGCGATCCGCAGCTTGAAAGGAATAGAGTGAGGGCAAATAGGTAGTATTTCATGGCTAAAATGTCACACAAGAGTGGTTTTTTAAGCAATCAGATGATACCTTTACCGCATGAATTGGATTGAACATTACGATTTATTTCTCTTTGACTTCGATGGCCTTTTGGTAAATACGGAAGAGATCCATTTCGAGGCGTATCGTCGCATGCTTGCCGATTACGGCTACGATTTGGATTGGTCTTTTGCTGAGTATTGTCTGAATGCTCATTATGGAAGCGACAGGCTAAGAGCTTCGATATTTGAGAGTTTCCCTCAGTTAAAAAAAGAACATCCCGATTTTGAGCCTCTCTACGAAAATAAAAAACGTCAGTTGATCAGCTTGCTACATCATGGTGATGCCCATTTAATGCCGGGAGCACAACTGCTTTTAGAAGCCCTACATTCTGCAAAAAAGACATGTTGTGTGGTGACTAACTCCACTGAGGAATTTGTCACAATCTTACGCGAAAAAAATCCTATTCTCAATACAATTGAACACTGGATTACCAGAGATCACTATACGCACGCAAAACCCAATCCCGAATGCTATCTTAAAGCTATTGAGAACTATGCCAACGAAAGTGATGTAGTTATTGGTTTTGAAGATACTCCAAGAGGCCTCAGAGCCTTAATGCAGACGCCTGCAAAACCGGTAATGGTTACCGCAGTTGACTATCCGGAACTTCCTGAGTTTTTGAATGGGGGAGTGAAGCACTTTCGTGCTCTAGATGCGATAGAGGGTAATCAACTTTAACCAAGAAAAGACCGTGAGCCTGCGCGGCAATACCTGCTTTGCGGCGATCTTTGGCGGCAAAAATAGCGGGAATCTGTTCGATGTCTCTCTTCCCTGTAGAAACTTCCAGTAGAGTTCCGACAATATTTCGTACCATTTTGTAAAGAAATCCATCCCCTTCAAATTCTAAGCGCACTCCCTCAGCAGTAGGTACGATATCAAGACGTTTAAGTGTGCGCACGGGGTTTCTGGCGACAGCGCCGGCTCCTGGTTCATTGGCAAAGGAGGTGAAATTACGTGTGCCCACAAATTCCTGTGTCGCCTCTTTTAATAGGGGAAGGTCAACAGGTTTCTTCACATGCAAGTGAAAGGGGCGAGTAAAGGGATCGTCAACCGGATGTAAAT
>JAJFMB010000028.1 GCA_021772355.1 Chlamydiota bacterium
GGCTACTGATATTGAATATGAGGATAACGATAATTCGCTGATATCAAAGGCTTGATGTCGAAATGCTCTGAAGAACATTTCCTCTGGTGAGAGTAGCATGCATGTGGGGTCAACACCGTCAATTTTGACTCTGCCATCCACGATAGGTCTGGTTCTGTCGTAATCACCCATTGCAATTGAAAGTTTTAAATTACTCATTATGAATCCCTCTTTGTTTAAATAGATATTTGTTTGTGAAGTGAGATAGGTCTTGCATCAGCCGCAGAAGCCAGAATGGCATGACAGATTTCCAGGCTTGCTAATCCCCAGCGTCCTGTCTGAATCGGTGGCTTGTTATTTCTGACAGCATTGACGAGAGCATCAATTACAGGTGTTCGTGGATTTGGAACCGCTGGCGCAGGTTCGAAACGGCGTTCTTCATTTTTGTATACCCAAATACCATCCGGAGTGAGTCTAATATCACCCAGTTCGCAAGAGACTATTATCGGACCAAAATGCTCGTGATGGGTTGGGGCTAAAACGATAGAGTCCCCACCAAAGGCACGGGTTTGTTTCAGTTCAGCCTCGGCTAGGGATGACTTTACAGCCTTAAGAGTTCTACGCGCACCACCATAACTTTCAGGTATTTTATCGTGTCCCAGCTCGTTGACGTTATCCATCCATTCGTCACTGTCAAAATGTGCATATCCCGAATATGTAATAGAGGCGAATACCCCATTTTCAAAACCAACAAGAGCGGAATATGCCCCCTCTGTCGGGCGTTCAGAATCCCAATTACCGGTCATGGCCGATACCTGTTTGCCCATTCCACCTGCAAGCAAACGCACGATATCAATTTGGTGTACTGCCTGGCTGAAAATGACCCCACCACCTTCATTGGTTTTTAATTCTTCGGGACGTCTGGGACGGTAAAGAAAGTCGGTGTAATTTAGCGCATTGACCATGCGCACCGCCCCTAGTTCTCCACTGTCAATCAATGCGCGAGCCTGTGCGACGGGTACATCGAAACTATGGCTGGGGCCAACAATCAAATGAACGTTTGATTGTTCACATGCAACAACCATTTCCTCGCCATCCTTCATTGAAATGGCAAGAGGTTTGTCCACCAAAACGTGTTTGCCGCTTTCAGCAGCGGCTATTACATGTTCAGGATGGAATTGATGAGGTGTTGCAATGTACAGAATTTCTACATTTTCGTCTTCACATATGTCCGTAATATTGTCATATGTCTGCCCCCCAAAATCGGCTTGAAATGCTGCACGGGATTCCGGACGAGGAGCGCATGCAGCTACTAGCTGAATTCTTTTGTCAATTCTTAGGGCTGGTAACGTCAACATGAATGCGCGACCAAGGCCTACAATGCCTATCCGAACGGGTTCACAGGTCAATGGTCAAATCCCCTGTGTTTGGGCGTGATACGCAAATCATTATATGATCCGCTTTTTCGTCCTCCATTAGAACCATGTCTCGGTGGTCCACATCACCTTCGACTAACTTGCTCTTGCACGAGCCGCATGTCCCGCTTTCACAAGAACTTGTCGTCTTTATGCCTGCTTCTCTGATTGCCTCGAGAATAGAACGGTCAGCAGGTATGGTTATTGTCTGATTGGATTTTTGTAACGTCACTTCAAATGCGACATCATCGGCGCGAGTTACCTCGACGGGTTTAAAATTCTCAAAATTCACCCGTCCTTCAGGCCAATGTCCAGATATAGCCTTGATTTCTTCCACGAGGGGTTCGGGTCCACAGCAATAAACATGCATATTTTTGACTTCTGCAAAATAATCCCAGAAATCAAACCTGTTTTCTGAAACCCCTTCTGTGTGATTTGACGTCAATTTATCGCTGAACGTATCTTCTAACTCGGTTAGATATGGGCTTTCCTCAGCACTTCTAGAGCAATAAATAATTCGAAATGATTTCTCCTGTTTTGCGAGATATTGAGCCATGGAATAGATGGGTGTAACGCCAATTCCTCCTGCAATGAGGAGATATTCTGCTGCTTCGTTGAGTGGAAAAGTGTTTTCCGGACCAGAAATTCGAAGTGCAGTTCCTACCTCAGTTTGGTTATGCATAGATATTGAACCACCCCGTGAAGTTGTTTCGCTCTTTACAGAGATCACATAAATGTCCGGAGTATTTTGCCCATCATTTACAAGCGAATATCGGCGCATAGCACCGGATGGAGTCTCAACAGTGATATGGGATCCAGGGTCAAATGAGGATAACTTCATATCATCTGCGGCAAGTGTAAATTCGCAAACAGACGGAGTTAGCATTCGCTTTTTTATTATCCTTGCCTGCATCAGGTTTGAAGCAGATGTCATAACAGATCCTTATACAAAGCTATTTTCATAGAGATCTAAGTTGGGTTTGTCAAAAAAATTAGATATCTAAAATAAATATTTTTTCCGCTCGACATAAGGATGGAATTATTTTAAATTAGATATCTAAACAAACTGAAGGAACAGCAGATGCTTAGCCACGAAGAAAATGACTTGCTAACTCGGGTTGAAGATGACGCTCCGATGGGGCAGTTGATGAAGCAGCATTGGACACCAGTCTGTCTGATAGAGGAGGTGTTGGAAAATGATGGCACGCCACTATTGGTTGAAGTTCTCGGTGAGCGATATGTGGCATTCCGAGATACCAACGGAAAAGTTGGCCTTCTTGATGAATTGTGTCCGCACAGAAAAGCGTCACTTGTTTTTGGAAGAAACGAGGAGTGCGGCTTACGTTGCCTTTATCACGGCTGGAAAATGGATGTGAATGGCAAAGTAGTGGCAATGTCATCGGAACCAGATGAAAGCCCT
>JAJFMB010000271.1 GCA_021772355.1 Chlamydiota bacterium
GCTTGAACAATAGGATCACTCTTCGCACTATGCGTAACCCCAACGCCGCAGTCACCGCCCACCCAGAAAAACACTCTCTCACCACCAGTTACCGTCCTCAAACGCTTAGACATTGCGAGACCGTCGATCACGCAGTTTTGAACAATACGAGCCTGGACTTTGACACGATCGGGAATATAATTCATGGATTCAGTAGCATATTCCATTGCAGGCTTCGAGACGGAATTCTTAAAGTAAATCGGGTTTATGGACCGAGTATAGGCCTGATAACTACGCATTATCCCATTGGATGCTTGCAAGCAAAGTGTCCGCAGTTCATAGGTAGAATTTTTTAGGTTCTTGCGATCCTTTGGCTGTCGATCGATCTCTAGATCGTAGATTTTTACTGCGTTTAATAGCCCCTCCAACTTTTCATAGTCTCCTGAACTCTCGACTGAGTTTAAAAGTTTTGTAAAAGCTGACAGATCTTCATTTTTTACAAATTCCTCAATTGCCATCCGGTACTCCTCAGGAATATCAGGAAGTGAACCTTCTTTTAAACTAAGCGCCTTGGGGGAGAAACGATCTTTTATTTCTTTTTCGGCTATATCAAAAGCCAATAGAATTTCTCTATTTCCCGGTAACTCTTGCGAACCTAGTTCCCTTAAAACAAGACCTTTGATTCGCGCAACTTGACCCGGCGTCTTAATACACTCAGAAACAAACTTTGCCATTTCGCCCTTCGAAGTCTTTGTCCTCATATTATTTAGGGTAGTGGTGATAACTTGGGCCAGGCTTTCTTCATCACCCCTTGTCCTCGCCACAAACTCTGTTCCAAAAGCGTCAGAAGGTCGTAACCCTCTAGTTGAATCAGAACTATCTCCAATCTGCGGCATAAAATCCCCCGATATGTCTTGTCACACAACTCCTAAACAAAAGATTATATGTTTACTCTTCTTTAACAAGTCTTGGAATTTTTTGTAGAACATTTTATTTACACAAGATTTTTGCCTAGGCAAGATAACTGAAAAGATGGTGTATCAGAGAGTTCAAAGATGTCCCAACAGATCTTGCAACCATATAAATTATACATGCCCTCTATTCCCAATTATTCTATCATAAGAACCCAAACAAACAGGATTTTGCTCTATGACAACTGCCGTATTAAAGATCTTAATTTTAGGGGGAACTCATTTTCTAGGTGTCCATCTCACCGAAGAGTTTCAAAAGAAGGGACACTCTATTACTCACTTTAACCGAGGGATTCAAAATCCCGGGTTGTTTCCCGACATTGAACAACTGCAAGGTGATCGTGATGGCGATCTTGATGCCCTTTTGGGGCAACAGTGGGATGCCGTTATCGATACATCCGGCCACCTTCCTCGCATTGTCGAACAATCTGCTCAAGTGCTGGCAGGAGCCACCAATCACTACACGTTTATTTCGACGATTGGGGTCTATGAAAACTTCAACAAGTTCGACATTGACGAAAGCTATCCACTAGGAAAATTGGAAGATCCGCACAGTGAAGAGATCACAGAAAAAACCTATGGTGCCCTGAAAGGTCTCTGTGAAGCCGTTATCCAAGACTATTTCCCCGAGCAGGCGTTGATTATTCGCCCCGGTCTCATTGTTGGGCCACACGATCCGACAGATCGCTTTACTTACTGGGTCAGGCGTATGGCAGAAGGGGGAGAAATTTTGGCTCCCTCTAATCAAAAGATACAAATGATTGACGTGCGCGATCTTGCACAGTGGATCGTCCAAATGGTCGAAAAGCAAGCAACAGGCATTTATAACGCAACAGGTTCCCCCTTTAGTTTCGAAGAACTCCTCAAAGAATGGCAACAAGAAACACATGTGACATGGGTAAGTGAAGATTTTTTAATCCAACAAGGTGTCCAAGACTTTTTTGAACTCCCCCTCTGGCTTTCAAGCAAACGGCAGATGCCCGGTTTTTTTCATATCAACGCCCAGAATGCGATCATGTCAGGGTTAACATTTCGCCCTCTCGCTGAAACGATTAAAGACACTCTTGAGTGGGACGAAAGTAGGGGTGATATTCCACTTCAAGCGGGACTAAAGCGCTCAAAGGAAAAAGAGCTCTTACTAAAGTGGAAAAAAGATACTTGAGTTTCCAGATTAGCTACAGGTCAACATATTAGCGGGATATGTTGAAATTTTCTGTAAAATCCAACATATAACCCTCACATCTTGCAGCATCTCTTTCCTCAGGAGCTGCTTAACCATGAAAAGCTTGCTAAATCTCCATTTTCATCTGTTGAGCGCCAGGCAACATGCCCATCAGGTCTCACTAAAACGGCACCCTGTTTGGAAATTCCATATGCTTCAAGAAAATTATGATTGGTATCTACGTAATCACCTTGTTCACCAATAGTGACGATCTTACAAGGGAATTGGGAGAATTGATCTTGCCAAGTGTGTGCATCGGGGTGGCATACTAGGACAAATTGGTTATTGTATAAATCTAAAGAGGAAATGCGCACGTTTTTCTTCTGCAACCAGCAATGAGGCGCTCTAGCACCAACTTCTGCTGAGGGTTGGTAACGTTTTTCAGTTTGGTATTCGCTGCCGTAAACAAAGCCCAAGTCCAGCAAGATATTATTGATATGATGCGCCTGATCTTTTAAAGCTTCTTCGAAGGTGATAAGGTCATTTTTTGCTAATGCCACAAAGATCGTTTCAAATCTTTTGGCATTGCTAATACTCCAAGAGGTATTGGTTTTTGCGATTTGCACACGTTCAGTAAAATAAGTGTCTAATAATGATTCGTCAGCTTGGTTATTGAGAACTAATGCAAGTTTCCAAGCAAGATTATGAACATCTTGTATGCCGGTATTCATGCCAAAGCCCCCTGTTGGTGGGAGACGGTGAGCTGCATCTCCAGCGAGAAAAACCCTGTCTATTCGATACTGTTTTGCAATCAGGGCAGCCATCGTCCAAAAAGCTTTGTTGATTAAACGAACGTCAACTTCAGGATCATTTATTATTTTTTTGACATAGTCGACACAGAAATCATCTGTAAATACTTCTTCTGTTAAGTTTTGTTCTTCATCTAGACGTACACCAACAAGCCATCTTCTATGACCTTTTTTTGACAAAAGAAAAGCGCCTCGGACATCGGGCCGGGTGAACATAAAACCAGCGCTTGGTCGATGTTCAACGTATTTATCCAAGTTCATTTCGCAATAGATATTACAAAATACGCCCAAGTTATCCATCCCTTCCATCTCAACATTAAATATCTCCCTTACCGAACTGTTTGCACCGTCAGCAGCAATTAAATATCGAGCGGAAAGAGTTTCCTTTTGATTGGTATCCTTATTGAGAATTTCAAATGTGACTTTTTCATCATCTTGAGTCGCGTGAACCATCTCAGTATTGAATCTTAAATCAATCAAAGGATTGCATTGAGCATTTTTAAATAATTCCCGTTCCACATCGTCTTGAGCAATAATAGCATTTTCAGTGGGGCTATAAGGGCTATAGTCAACAGTCGCTTGAACGCGCGTAAATTCTTTTCCTTGAAGATCTTCTATCCAAGTAAAACGATACGCCTCTCGAGGCATTTGATACTGTTTCATTTGGTCTTCTAAACCCCAGGAACGAAACAGCTCCATCGAACGGCCATTCACCCCTCTAGCCTTGGGATGATTGGTCGTTGTGGGATGTTTTTCGATCACTAAGGATTCAACACCCTGTTGAGCTAAACAAATTGCTGCGGACAATCCAACAGGACCTCCACCGAGAATAATGACTTTATGCATAATAATACTTGAAATGATGTTAGCTATATTCTTTTAAAAGTTGTTGCACTTTTACCTTGTGCTTCTCACGTTCAGCTTGCCACGATTTATGTATGTTTTCTTGACTAGCTGAAGGATTATGTTTTAAATAGTTTTGAACAAAGTTGATGTAGGCCCATTCTTCTTTGGGTGATGCGGATACCACCTTGCGTTTTTCATGTTCATTTTCCCACATCTTTGCAAATTCAAGATATGTTGGATGATTACCTTTTAACCACCGCTCGTTTAACCAATCTATACCAAAAGCTGTGAAATGAA
>JAJFMB010000272.1 GCA_021772355.1 Chlamydiota bacterium
TTTTTAAATTCCTTCATTATACTAAAAAGTTGACGCAATTTTTTACCCCGACCACCCCACAATACTTCTTGCCCTCTAGTGGAGGCAATTAGTTCTGTTAAGTCCCCTCTTACTAATGAAAATTTTAAACTGTTTTTCTCACATAAAGAACGAGCCTTTTCATGAGTTGCGATGACTACATTATGTCCCTTTCTTTGTAGCTCCATTCCTAAAGCGACATATGGTCTAATATCCCCATGTGAACCAACACATAATATGCATACGCGCTTACCCATTTTATTAAATCCTCCCGAGGAATTAGCCATTTTTTCTAAATTGATATACTATCAAGACCCTTTATTGCACAACAGGGAACCAGCTCTCTTAAAAAGAGTAAAAAACAAAATATCCTATCTCCTCAAAAAGATATTTACATCTAATGAATAGCATCCGTTCTACCTTGAATCTCATGGTCAAGAATCTATATCTCAATTATAATTTGCAACAGTGTATAAACGTCCCATCAAGAGAACTATATGACTTCAATAGCCGAAAGGTATAGAAAATTATTCCCACTTAATCAGGAAATTCCTGCTGAAGAAAAGCAAAATCAGAAGTTTGGGGTATTTGTTGGAGTTTTTGTTCCCTGTTTGCTGATGCTTTTTGGGGTCATCATTTTCTTGCGACTTGGTTGGATTGTTGGGCAAGTCGGGTTAGCAACGACCATTTTCATTATTTCGATGTCATCTCTGATTACCTTTATTTCTACGCTCTCAATGGCATCTATTTCTACAAATATCCAAGTGGGAAAAGGAGGTGTTTACTACATCTTATCTCGATCCCTCGGGATTGAAGTAGGCTCAGCCGTTGGGATTCCGCTTTATCTTAAACAAGCCCTATCCATTGCATTTTGCTGTGTGGGTTTTGCAGAGTCTTTGCATGATCTGATCCCTGCTTGGTCGATCACCAATATTGGATTAGGGACGCTAGCAACTCTGACAATTCTTGCTTACACCTCAATGAAAGGTGCCATGAAAGTGCAGGTTGCCATTTTTGTAATCTTGTTATTCTCCTTTGCCTCTCTCTTTACAGGCGGAACATTAAAACCCATGCATCCGGATACTTTTACTCCGCTAAATTCAACATTTGGTTTTTGGACGATGTTTGCCATATTCTTTCCGGCGATGACGGGTGTTGAATCCATTGTTTCGTTATCCGGCGATTTAAAAAAACCAAGCAGAGCCATCCCAATTGGAACTATTGCAGCTTCAATTGTTTCGTATCTCGCCTACATTGCGATAGCAATATTTCTTGCTAAGCATGTTCCCTTAGAGAGATTGGCAAATGATCCCTTGATACTACAGGATATCGCTTCTGTCCCCTCATTGATTGTTCTGGGTATTTGGGGAGCTACTTTATCGAGCGCGCTCGGCGGAATGTTAAGCGCTCCTAGAACTCTGCATGCCATTTCCGATGACGGTATTATACCAAAATTTTTAGGTAAAACCTATGGGCCAACAAGTGAACCTCTTGTTGCCATATTAGTCACATCGTTTATCTCATTTTTGGGTATCTATTTTGGTAGTATTAATATCATTGCTCCGGCAATGACGATGATTTGCTTGGTGTCTTATGGAGTGTTAAATCTCTCATCCGGGATTGAAACGCTTATGTCCAATCCAAGCTGGCGACCCACTTTTCGCGTTCACTGGCTCGTTTCATTTACAGGCTCGCTTTTATGTTTACTTACCATGCTGATGATTGATCCGGGTGTTGCCATTATTTCGCTTTTTGTAGTTGTTGGTATTTATCTAGCAGTTAAGAAAATAAAATTTCAGGGATCTTGGGCCGATATGCGTCAAGGGATTCTAATGTATATGTCCCGGCTTACGATTTATGAATTAGCATTTGGCCCCAGTTTTTCCAAGTATTGGCGCCCCCATTTTTTAGTCTTCACTAAATCTTCAGAAGAATATTCTCACAACCTCTTGTCATTTACTGAGGCTGTTAGTCAAAGTAAAAGCTTTCTAACAATGGCCTCTTTTATTTCAGAATCAAAGATAAGCTCTGAAAAACGGAATTTATTGAGTGAAATTATTGTAAAACGATTCAAAAATAAAAATATCCGCACCTTTGTGAATATTAGTGAAGGGGAGAATGTTTCTTTAGAAATGAGGCAGATGATGAAGTATTACGGGCTTGGTCCCTTAAGACCAAATACCGTAATCTTTGGAGGCATAAAGAAAGGCACTGAGGCGGACGATTTCTCAGATACAATTAAATTTGCTCATCAGAGCAACTATAACATCGTAATCGTAAATGATGAAAACGAATCGTTGCCTGATTTGACTCATAATCAAAGTAATAATGATATCCACGTTTGGTGGGATGATCAAGATTCGGATAGTTCCGAGTTAATGCTAGTCTTTGCCTACATGATGCAGAGAGATCCTCGTCGAAAGAGGTGTAATATTTGCCTTAAGACAATTGTCGAGGATGAGAGAGCTAGAAATGGCAAAATAAAATATTTTCAGGATTTAAGCTTAAAATTGAGAGTTCCCCTAAGTATTGAAGTTTATGTTTCCAAAGATCAGCAAAATATTACATTCCAGTTTATTCGATCCTTCTCAGCAGATGCAGATATCGTATTAACGATACTGAAAAAACCAGAAGATCAACCTGAGGAAGTATACGCAGATTACTTACAAAATCTTTCAAAATTTACTGAAAGCAACCCGAACATAGCTCTTGTTTTAAGTTCGGAGCACACCCCACTAGAATCCATACTATTGTAGTAAGCGATTTTTTTACTTTAGTAGATATCATTTTCCAACGTTTTATAAAAATCGGTGCGTTGAAACCAATTAATGCCATTGACAAATAAAAGATTGACACGAATGCGGTTTTCTTTTAAGATGTTGGTAATTAGTTGAACTTACTTTAACTATAGGTTGTAAGATGAATATAATAAATTTCTTTAGCTCAAATCTTGAGCCTAAGAACACAAATCAAAACTGTTCCCTTTCCAATCTTTCTGCCCGTTTTTCTTCTCGTCGTCCTATTCGCCGTGGGCGTTAACACCACCCTTTTTTCCAATATTTAGATTTTTTACATAATTCATTACTCGGAACTATTTACCTTCCGGTAATCAATTACACTTTTTTTTTAATTGACGCTTAGGATTTTAGCGTCCTGCGTCCTATACCCTTTAGGAGTGTATATGCCTGCATTTTTTAAATTTATTTCTATTATATTAATCGTTTTTGCTTCGGTGCTTGGATTCCTTGTGGTAACCCCTTTTCAATCGATGGAACGCCATTCTCGTCACTCATTGGTAATAGGACTCGAAAGTGGGTATCCGCCCTTTGAATTTAGGAATGCTCAAGGGAAACTTGTCGGATTCGACTTAGATGTAGCCGAAAAGATCGCTGCAAAGCTGGAAAAAAAACTCATCATTAAAGACATGGAATTCGATGGGGAAATCCTTTCGCTTAAACAGGGGAAAATTGACTTAATTATCAGCGGCATGAACATCACTCCTAGTAGGTTAAAACATATCCTGATGGTCCCCTATTATGGAGAAGCTACCTCAACTTTAAGTCTAATCTTCTGGAATGAAATTCCACCGGATATTCACTCCCTAGATGACATTGCGAAGCTTCCCAATCCCGTTATCAGTGTGAAGTCCGCGACAATTCCGGAAACCGTCTTAAGTCACTATGAGGGAATCCATACGAAATCTTTTCTAGAGGCGCTCTCCGCCCTGATGGATGTCAAATACGGGAAATCTATTGCGCAATTAGTCGAGCCGGATGTTGCCGACTATTTGAAAAAGCAACACCCAGAAATTAGATTACTAAACGTTCCCCTTAAGGAAAAAGAAAGCATTTCAGGATTTGGCATAGGAGTCAAAAAAGAGAACCAAGAACTCTATCAACAAATTCAAGATGTCGTTTTCGAACTTAAAGCATCGGGAGAGCTTAAGGAATTGGAAGATAAATGGTTTAAAGGAGCTAAATGATGGAAGGATCACTACTAATAAAGTCGCTTCCTCTCTTACTCCAGGGAGCTTTGACCACCATTCAAATAGCCGTTTACTCAATTGCAATAGGGCTTTGCGGCGGAATTCTCATGGGTGTTTTGAACAGCACTAAAATGCAAAATTCCTTCTCAACTATCGTTATCAATGGATTTGTCTGGATCATAAGAGGGACTCCCCTGTTTGTTCAGGTGCTGATCATCTATTACGGCTTGCCGGAAATGATCGGTGTTGCCCTAACACCGTTCACCGCAGGGGTCATTGCCCTCAGTATCAACTCCACAGCATATATTTCGGAAATCGTACGAGGAGGCATTAATGCCATTCCGGAAGGACAGTGGGAAGCTGCATATGTTATTGGGCTTAATCCTGGACAAACATTGAAAGGGATTATCTTGCCCCAGATGCTACGCATCTCATTGCCATCTATTACCAATGAACTCACGTCTTTGATTAAGGAAACAAGCATCCTCATGGTTATCGGTGTAGCAGAACTAACGAAGGTAAGCAAAGACATCGTTGCAAGAGAACTTGACCCCCTGACTATCTATTTAGCGACTGCGGCGCTCTATCTCGTAATGACCGGTAGTATCTCCTTATTCGCTCAATACATCAACAAGGAGAAAGTCTTATGATTTGCGGGAAAAAAATCTCTTGGAAATATGCGAAGCAGAAGGGAATTTTCCATATTTTAAAAGATGTTTCTTTTGAACTAAAAAAAGGACGCATCACAACAATCATTGGGCAAAGCGGTGCCGGTAAGTCTACCCTCCTTAAGTGTATTGCTAATGTTAATTCCTATTACGAAGGAGTTATTACATGCGACGGAAAAAATGTGAAAAATCTCAACGCAATGGAACGAGCTTCCACGATTGGATTTGTTCACCAACAATTTCATTTATTCCCCCACCTTTCGGTTCTTAACAACTGCACTTATTCCCTTATGAATGTTCTAGAAATGGGAGAGGAAAATGCAAAAAAAAGAGCTCTCGAAATCTTAGATTTCTTGGGCATGAATTCTTTTATCCAGTTCCATCCTTCACATCTCTCCGGTGGGCAGCAACAGCGTGTCGCCATCGCCAGGGCCTTAGCACTGCAGCCGGAATTTTTACTTTT
>JAJFMB010000273.1 GCA_021772355.1 Chlamydiota bacterium
AGCGAAGACAGTGAAAGAATTGCTCGCAAAAGCAAAACAGATGGAGAGATTACAATCTGTAATAGCGTCGAATATGAGGAAGAAAATTGAATCTTCTGACACTAAACAACAACAATTGGTGCTCATCAACCAGATCTTAGATGCTCTCAAGACTCTGCCTCAAGAGGATGCAAGAATAGAAAGAATTCTTTCCAGAATCAGTGCTCTATTAGAAATACGGGTGAATATGGTAGCAACCCAGCGTCGTCCTTCACAGAGTGAATTGGCATCTTTGCGTGAAACACTGATCCGCTTATATGATCGCGATGATACGCAAAAGGCACCTTTAGAAGACAAGATTAGGACAGTTTGTGCGAAGCATTTAGAAACGGTAAAACATTGTAGGGATAAGAAACTTCCTGTCGACGATGAGAGATTGGAGGTATTAAAGGATGACATCCTCAATTACTATGAAAACTTCGGAGAAGGTGAAGGGGATATCGAGGTGTTGATTGCAGAAGCCCTTGGCGAAAGCTATGCGAAACCAGTACCCTATCGATTATAGTTTCTTTAGTTTTACTTTAACTCTGCCATCGATAGCACTTGCTGTAATTTTCCGTATAAGAGGAAGAAAAATATTAATCAATCACTGGAAGAGAGAGATTTTCGAGAACTTCGTCGCCGGTAAGTTGGCGAATGCACGCTCCTGTGGGACATGAGCGTAGAAGTTTGCAACGCATGGAGAATTCACGGTTATAAGGACAGGAGCCTTGATAGGCAACGTGCTGTGTGCCTTTGGGTTTGTATTTGTTGTGGGATGAGGGGCCAAAGATGCTTAAGGTGGGTGTTGCGGTCGTTCCTGCTAGGTGAAGGGGAAGAGAGTCCATGGTAATGATAAGCTGCATTTCAGCCATCAGATTTTGCAGGGTGGGGAGCGGCAAGCGATCGATTATAGCGCTCTGATCACCAAAATATTTATGTAAATCGTGAGCTTCACGCCTTTCTTCTTCATTTCCCCAGATAAAGAGGAAGACGCAATCAAGCTGTTTTTGAGTTTTTTGCAAAAGTTTGATAAGTCCGTCCGTGGACATTTGTTTGTTTTTCCATGCGGATCCCGGGCATACCATCACTTTAGTTTTAGAAAAAAAAGGGGGTTGCGAAAGGAGATCTGTAATGATCATTTGCTGTTCAATGGGGATGTCGAGCTGCACGCCTTCCTCATCGCTATTATCAGAATGATCGTTGAAGTAGCTTTTGGCAATGTTGAGGTAGTCATCTCTAATGTTTTGTTCAGGAAGGGGATTGAAGCGGTGATGGAGAAACAGGCCATTGGGCCATTCCGGCGCACTTTTCCAGCCAAAGCCTACTTTATTTTTACTTTTAGCTTGAAAGGTAACAAAGCTGGATTTGATATTTCCTTGCAGATCAAAAACAGCATCGTACGTTGTTTTTCTTAAGTTTTGGCGAAAAATTCTCATTTCGTTGAGATTGCGCCCTTTTCTCCAGTTTTTACTGTCGATACATAAAGTGTTATCAACATCGGGATGCGCTTTTACCAGCTCTGCGAATCCCTTCTCGACGACCCAATCGATGTGGTGGGGACGGGGAAACTTTTGACGCAAGTATTTAAGAACCGAAAAAGTGTGTATAATGTCCCCAAGAGCGGACGTTTTAACAATGAGAAAGCGCATGGGATAACTCCATCTTTATGCCGGCATGTTCTGAAGCGTAAAGAAAATCGGGGGGCAGCGGGGCGACAAAGCTTAATTTTTTGTGTGTTGTAGGATGTATGAATTTGATTTTGTTCGCGTGCAGCATGACGCGGGAGGGTAGAAAAGGGCAGTTGAATCGACGAGCGTATTGGGCATCTCCGAGTATTGGGTGTCCTAGACTTTGTAGGTGAACGCGTAGTTGATGGGTGCGTCCTGTAAGAGGGAAGCAGCGGATCAAGGCAGCACTTTTGCCGACACTTTCCAATTTCCAATTTGTTGTGGCCAGGTGCCCTTGGTCTTCGTTCACCTTTCCCCAGATGGTTTGCCCTTGGAACCAACCTTTTTTTCCTAGATAGTTTTCCACCGTTCCCTGTTTTTCCTTCGGAACGCCATCAACGAGAGCAAGATATTCTTTTTGGACGGTGCGATTGCGGAATTGCGAGCCGATTGTTTGGTAGGCTTCCTTGGATTTGGCCAATATCAGAATGCCGGTGGTATCGCGGTCAAGGCGGTGAACAGGGGTGTAATCGGGGAGAAGTGCTCTAATGCCTGAAGGTTCACAGGAAAGTCCCGGGGGCTTATTGTAAACGAGAAGAGACTCATCTTCGTAGAGGATACGGTCTTTCTCGATTCCTGAGTGGCGTCTTTGATCCACAAAGGGAAGTAGGGCTATGCTATCGCCTAAATTGAGAGGGGTTGAGGCAAATCGTTCAATGGAGCCGTTAATGAGGCAGCGATTGCTTTCTAAGGCGCGCTTGATGCTTTTTAGCGAGGGCTTTTGTTCTAATTTTTGTTGGATAAATGCTGAGAGCTTCGCACCCGACTCACTTTCTGTCACATGCCAATTATGCATTTGTGTCAGCATTGTATTCCTTTTATGTTGAAGGAAATTGGTTTAGGAATCGGAGGTCGTTTTCTGAAAACAGACGCACATCTTTGATTCCATATTTGATTTGCGCTAAGCGTTCAATTCCAAATCCCCATGCATAACCTGAATATACTTCCGGATCGATATTACCGTTTTGTAAGACATTAGGATGTATCATTCCGGCGCCGGCAACTTCTAACCACCCCGTGTGTTTGCAGAGTGAACATCCGCTGCCATTGCAGGCAACACAGCTCACGTCAACTTCCAATCCCGGTTCAACAAAGGGGAAGTAACTTGGGCGATAGCGAGTTTTGATGTCTTGATGGAAGAGTTTCTGTAGAAATTCGTCCAATGTAGCGAGTAGTTCGGAAAAGGAAACATCCTTATCAATGTAAAAAGCTTCAAGTTGGTGAAAAAAAACGTGATGGCGAGATGTGATCGTTTCGTTGCGGAAACATTTCCCCGGTGAGATCACGCGGATGGGGGGTGTTTCTGTCTCCATTACGCGCATTTGCATATTGCTTGTGTGCGTGCGCAGCAACATCTCTTCTGAAATGTAGAAGGTGTCTTGCATGTCGCGTGCCGGATGGTCGGGTGGGAAATTTAGCGATTCGAAATTGTAATAATCTGAATCGATATCAGGTCCATACTGAACGGAAAAACCCATCCCTTTTAAAATAGTAAAAACTTGATCGAAAATTTGGGTAATGATGTGTGTGCTGCCGCGGTTGCGACGACGTCCCGGTAAAGTAATGTCGATCATTTCATCAGAAAGACGATTACTCTCCTCTTTATTGATCAAGACGGCAAATCGTGTTTCGATATGATCGAAGAAGCTAACTTTAAGCTCATTGATCTTTTTGCCCAAGGAGGGGCGTTCTTCAGGTGCAGCATTTTTAAGGTCCAGCATTAATGCTTGTACTGGACCTTTTTTACCAAGGTATTTGACCTTGAGGTCTTCAAGGTCCTTGGTCGTCTGCACCTGATTGAGATCTTGAGTAAATTGCTCGTTTAGCGAAGCGATTTTCTCTTGCATTACACAGCTAAGGCTTCTTTAGCACAAGTGGCAACTGCAGCAAATTGTCCTGGATTGTTGAGAGCTAGATCAGCAAGCATTTTGCGATCGAGTTCACAGTTGGCTTTCTTCAAGCCGGAAATTAATTTGCTATAGGATAGGCCATTCATTTTTGCCGCTGCATTGATACGCATAATCCACAATTTGCGGAATTCGCGTTTCTTCTGTTTACGGTGAATATAGTTAAATGCCAACGCACGTAAAACGGCACCTTGAGTCAAGCGCATGTGGTTTTTTCTATCTCCGATAAAACCTTTTGCTCTCTTTAGGATACGCTTTTTACGACGATGGGAACTTACAGCATTCGTGATACGTGTCATGTTTCCTCTCTCTTAATCTTTATACGCACATCAAGCGTTTATATGTCTTCAAATGAGCCTCGCTAACAAGACCCGGTTTCGAAAGTTGACGTTTGCGCTTGCTTGTTTTTTTTGTCAAAATATGTCTTAATCCTGGACGGCCGCGTTTTAATTTTCCACTGCCTGTCACTTTAAATCTTGAAGCCACTGCTTTTTTTGTCTTCATCTTTGGCACGGCTTTACTCCTTCTTTTTTTTAGGTGTTGCCGGCGCTAAAACCACTGTTAAGAAACGACCAAACATTTTCATTGGTGATTCCGGCGCTGCGATATCCTCTAATTCTTCACACATTTTCTGAACTACTTTTCTTCCAATATCAGTGTGAACCATTTCTCGTCCACGGAACATGCATGAGATTTTGACTTTGTTTCCCTTCGTGATAAATTCACGTGCACGACGAGTTTTAGTCTGCATGTCATGGACATCGATATTGGGCTTTATCTTAACTTCTTTTACTTTGATTTGGTGCTGAGATTTCTTGCTCTCTTTTTCTTTCTTTGTTTGGTCATAACGAAATTTACCATAATCAATAATTTTACACACAGGAGGAGTTGCATTAGGAGCAATTTCAACTAGATCGAGTTTGCTATCCTCGGCACTTCTTAATGCATCCTGTATAGAGACAATTCCAATCTGCTCCCCTTGAGCACTAATCAAGCGTACTTTAGGAGCTCGTATCTGTCTATTAATTCTTAAGTTGCTTTCCATTCTCTCTCTTTATGCTTCCATCTCGGTTAACACGGCGTTCATGGCATCGCTCATGATTAATTTTTTCGTCTTGTCGTTTCGCCATCGCAGCGTTATCGAGTTTTCTTTCTCCTCTGCATCTCCCACTATTGCGACAAAGGGAATGCCTTCCTTTATCGCCTGGCTCAAACGTTGCTTCACATTTCCTGAGCCTTCATCAAGAGCAACGCGGCACTTTTCCTGAGCAAACCTTTCACAGACCTTCATAGCATAAGCGTCACTCTCTTTTTTTACAGCTATGACGCGTACCTGTTCAGGTGCTAACCACATAGGTAAGAAGTTTTGATGACGCTCAATAAGAAGGGCTATACACCGTTCTAATGAGCCAATCGCAGACAGTTTGATCAAGTGTTTCCGTTCGTCAATTTCAAGGTATGGACCTTGCCATTCCTGATCCAAGACGTCTCGCCATCTTACTTCTATCCGAGGGTTCGCCATCGTCCTGTCACGTTCAAAATCACATTTTATTCCGCACTCTTCGAGTATCGAAATATACTTAGGTGATGGCTTATCCCTGCTTTTAAAGCACCAACGGTACTCAAAACCGAATAGTGTAATGCTTTTAAGAATGAATTGCAAGCAGGAAGTTATTTCTTCAAAAACATTCTTTTCATGAAAGAAGATGTGAATCATGTCGTAATAATGTTTTGAAACAGTAAAAAGGCCGCGGAAAAAAGGGTATGTCGTATCAGAGGGTGAGTGCCATGTCCATTCACCCAAAATCAAACTTTGTTTTTCTAAAGGGGGTTTTAACCTTTTTAGAATATTTTTATGCGTCGCCTCAACGCTTTGACCTGGTATAGACGCGCTAAGTTTTCCGTGTAAACGGCGAAATTCCTCTTTCCACCATGAGACGATCAATTCTCTTAGTACGACGCCTTTAGGTAGCCAGGTTAGTTCAGGAGAAAAAGAGAAATATTCAAGAGTTTTTTCAAGAAAATGGTGCTGTTTTTTTTTCGCTCTCTCGAATTTTTTTAAAAAGTTAGTTAACTCTTTTTTTTCGGGAAACGCTGTCGCATGGATGCGAACGAAATCGTCAATTTTTTCTATTGATTGCACTTTAACATAGCCAATTTGCTCTGTGTTTTTTATCTCGACGACAGGACAAAGGTCAAAAAACGTGCCAATTTTTATTAAGGTGACAAGTTGATCCGGGCACTCCTCAAGAAGGTCAGCTCTTAGGGACTGTTCATGATGTCGCAAGAGCTCTTGAGCATTACTGCGTACCATTTCAAGTGTTTCAATAGGTAGTTTGTTTTTGATTATCCCTCGAACCTTCTCTTCGATAAAGGGGATTGCCATTTCGTTAAGAGGTTGTTGCAAGGCAAAATCATAGGAAAAACCCACATCAGTGACTTGGGATCCGATGAGCTGAGCTCCGGGAAAAAGATCGCATACCGCTAGCGCAATAACTTCAGCGGCGACTTGGCGCAAAGGGAATAATTTCATAAAATTGGGATATAGCTGACTCGAACAGCTGACCTCCACGATGTCAACGTGGCGCTCTAACCAACTGAGCTAATACCCCGTACAGGTGAAAGACAGTCTAACGAAAACCTCAATAAAAAATAAAGAAGAAAAAGGTTACAATCTAAAACAGAGGATTTTTTATATGCGCGAGTGGTGGTTTGTCATCATACTATTTCTTTTGCCTTTTGTGGCTTGGGTCTCTCCTGAAAGTGGAGCCTATGATGGAACACTTCACAGCAAGCAGCTGAATCAGGTCTTTATAGCGATCATTTTTTTTATTAGCGGCCTAACCTTCCGATTAGAAGAGATAAGTCGCGCAGCATCTAAGTTTAAAGTTAATAGTGCCATTTTTCTTTTTTGTTTTGGATTTATCCCTTTAGTGACTACGTTGAGTGTTTCTTTTTTCGGTTTTAGTGACTCTTTGAGCGCAGGCATTATCATAACGTCATGCCTTCCTATTTCTGCTGCTTCCTGTGTTAGTCTGACCTCTATGACAAGAGGGGATCGTGCGGTTGCTTTTTTTAGCGCCACAGCAACGAATATAGTGGGAGCGTTCTTGGTGCCGGTGCTTTTAGGGTATTTACTAAAGGGGTCCTCCATTTCTGTCGATCAGTGGAGTATTATTCTTACTTTCAGTACGCTTGTCATTCTTCCTATGTTTTTTGGAAAGCTATGTAGTTATTTGTTTTCTGAAAAAGTGCTTTTGCTCCCTCTTTTTCGCATCAGTGAAATTTTGCTTCTTTTCATTATATATACTGCATTCTGTAATAGCTTTTTGCACATCAACGCATTGAATATTGCGGGAAAGACAATACTTGCGCTGTGTTTTGTGTTAACGGTATTGCATGTGTTATTTATTGTGTGCACTTATCTGATGACAAGTGTCTTACGTTTCAATAATAAGGAAATGAAGGCAGCTCTTTTTACGGCACCACAAAAAACAGTGGCAATTGGAATCCCGATCAACATTGCTCTCATTCAGATGTCGCCGGAATTAACCATGGCAGACTTCCCTTCTTTGACCCTGCCTCTTCTCATCTATTATAATGTACAATGGATCGCAGCGGGTGTAATGCTTTTGGTATTAAGGTCTTACAAAAATTAACATCCTAGTTGCTGAGGGGGATTCTCTTCATTAAAGAAGCTTTTTTCCTCTACATGATTTTGAGGATATATAAATGGTTCAGGGGATGAAAATCGTTTTAGAACGTTGAAAGTAATTTGTGATATGTTGTTTTCGTATTGATTGTGGCTTAAGGCGCCAGACCAACTAATGGATCCAGTACTAAACACAGCCCCTCCTGAAGGGGTTTCAAAAAAAGTTAAGTCCGCTCTAACAAGAGAGTTTTGTTCACCATCTACTCCTAAATAGTTGTTAAAGATATCTTCTACTGCAACAACATGTGCAGCTGAATGGCTTTCGGAGGAAGCCACAACTAGGGCATGGCGTGGTGATCCCAAATGGGGGTCATAGCGATCTATTTCCATTCCAGCTGCACCACCTCCT
>JAJFMB010000274.1 GCA_021772355.1 Chlamydiota bacterium
CACGACTAACTGTCAGTCAGGAACCATCTCAGCCAGAACCAATATCCAAAACTCATACATTAATCGAAAAAGCTGGGATCACCTAGAGGTGTACTCATCAACGGGGACAACGGGTCAGTTTCATTTTCTTGAGGAAGTATCCAACAAAAAAAAATACCTTCTAAGCGAAGAGCGCTACCACAACCGAACAAAAATCCGTTACAAACACCAAGGAAAAGACTTAGCTCTTATTGAGACCACCAATACGGATGACCGCCCCTTTGCTTCGATCAAGTTTCATCCTGACTTAAAAGGAAGCGGCGAAACATCAAGCTGTACGCTTGTCGGCAGCAACGGCAGTCGCGTCACTTACCTGTTGGAAAAATACAAGCATAGGACCCGTTATGAACGCTCCCATGGGGAGAGCAAATACTATCACATCACAGAAGTGCAGCGATCCGATGCTCCTACCATCAAATACAATTATGTTCAAGTTGACAACCTGTCAGATGAGTTGGTGTGCCAGCGCTCTTTTCCTGATAAAAGAGATCTGTGGATCAGCTACTACCACGAAGGGCGCAACCGTTTATTCAACTGCCCAAGTGTAACCGTCAAAAGAAAAGGGGATACCGCTCAATACCTTAACAAAGTAAGAGAGGTTCTCCTTCCTATAGGGCCGGGAGGGCAACAAGTTGCCACACACACTTTTGCGTATAAGCTGCCGGGAAAGTCGCTGGGCCGCGATCAAGAAGGCGCCACACAAGTCTATAATATCAACGGAGGCCTCACACAGTACTCTCACGACCATCTCAAACGCCTTTGCGAAGTTATCAAGTACGTTAAAAACCCTAACTACGCCCCCGTTGAAGACCTAACGCGCAGCCTTATACCGCAAGATTGTAATGTTTATCGTCACATTCTCTCAAAAGAGAGATTCATCTGGGATAAACAGGGACGCTTAAAGTGTCAGCGCCTTGATGATGCTCAAGGGAAAACTAAGGTAGCTAAAACATTTCTCTACGATGCCAAAGGAAATGTCATTCGCGAACGGCTTTTTGGGCAGATCAAAGGGAAAAGAGCCACTATTGAAAACCACAACCACCATCCGATCAAAGGCTCATGCGATTTCTATGAGAAAAAATATCGTTACACAGATGATGAACACCAACTCCTTTTAGAAGAGAGTGAAGGGAACGGTAAGACCACCCTCTACGCCTACCACAGCGGCACTGACTTAATTTACAAAAAGCTCATTCTAGATCACGGCGTTATTAAAATTCGTGAGTTTTACAACTATGATGAAAACGGCGTCATGATCAGAAAAATTGTCGACAACGGCGTGAGCAAACATACCGGCGATCTTGCAGGTATCACAGAACGTCACATCACAACTATTTCCCCCCATTACCCGACAGGACTTCCCGAAGTCATCGAGGAAAAATACCTCGATTTGAAAACGGGAAAAATACATCTCCTTCTCAAAAAAGTGATGCATTACTCCAAGAAAGGACGCCTACTCAAACAAAATGTGTACGATGCAACAGACACCTACCGCTACTCACTAAAGTGGAAGTATGACAGTCAAGGAAATGTCATTGAAGAAACCGATGCTCTTGGGCGGACAATCACACGAGAGTATGACGCCAACCAAAACGTGATCAAAGAGCAGGGGCCTAATCCCGATCACTATAAAAAATATGTCTATGATCTTGCCAATCGTCTACTTAGAGAGGTAATTGTCACTCCACATGGACGTTTTGCCACTCACTACCAATACGACCATCTTGGCAACTGCATCAAAACCGTCGACCACAACAATATTGAAGTTCTCCAAAGCTACAACGATCTTAATCAGTTAACAGCAACGCACCTTCCCCCTCTTCCAACGTCTTCGGGAGAACTCCTCACACCCACCCTACAGAAAGATTACGACATTTTCGGCAACGTAAAAAAAGTACAAGATCCGCGTGGGTGCATCACAAAAACCACCTACAACATCCTTGGGAAGCCCTTATGCGTCACCTACCCAGATAAAACAGATGAAGGTTTCCTCTACAATCTCGACGGTACAGTACAATTTGCCATTACTAAAGAAAAAACCACCATAGGATATCTCTACGACGCCTTTGGCCGTCCAACCGAAGAAGCAGAATACACACTCACAAAAAATTATCCAAAAAAACCGGGTCAATTTCAGTTAAGATACTCCCCCAAGACACGCCTAACCTGTAAAACCAACGTGTACGACGGCTTCCACCTGTTAAAGTCAACAGACGCACAAGGTGTCGTCACGAAATATTCCTACGACGGAGCAGGCAGGCTTGCTAAAGAAGTCACAAAAAATTCCTGTACCACATACGAATATGACTCCCTTGGACGTCTGCACAGAACCCTCCGCTGGATAAATTCGAAAGAATACTCAGCCAAAGTCCAAGAGTATGATCTACTCGACCGCATCATTGAAGAGAGAGTCGAAGATGCAGAAGGCACTATTCTCGAACACTCACAGTACGATTACGACCTCGACGGCAACCGCACACTTTCAGTCATCGGAGACTCTACCACTCATACCTTTTTCAATGCCCTTCAAGAGCCGATTCTCGTCATCGATGCCGAAGGAAATGAAACGCATTATGAGTACGAATACGCCATCACAGACGCCCACGGGATGTCCGTCCAGCGTATCACAGAGACAGATCCTCTTGGCATCCAGACCATCACCACTCTAAACGCGCACTACATGCCGGCACAAATCCTCAAAAAAGATGTCATGGGCATCACCCTTGCCAAACAAGAGATCTACTATGACGCCTCAGGCAATCAAGAGCACCTCATAGAAACAGTCTATCCCACAGAGCGCACTGTTTCAACAACCTGGGAATACAACAGCAGCGGACAACTCGCCACCCTTATCGAAGCAGATGAAAAAACCACCTCCTATCGCTACAACAAACAAGGACAACTAGAAGCGATCATCAAACCGGACGGCCGTGAGATCCTCCATGAGTACGACAGCCAAGGCCTCCTCGCCCGTTACTACGCCTCGGATAGCTCATTCGACTACGCCTACACCTACAACCTCAATAAGCTTCCCACACTCATCAACGACAACGTTCACCACACCTCTACAGTACGCACTTACGACGCTCTCTCCCGTCTCACCAGTGAAACACTCGGCAACGGCTACACCCTATCCTACACCTACGACCGGCTCGACCGCCTTTCCAACATCCTGCTCCCGGATAACTCCTCCATCGCCTACACCTACAACGCCGCTCACCTCACCAAAGTCTCCAGATACAGCGCCGCCAATGAACTTCTCTACTCTCATCACTACACCGAACATGATCTAGCAGGCCGCGTCCTCTCCTCCACGCTTCCCGAGGGCGCAGGAGAAATCACCTTCACCTATGACCTAAACGGCCGTCTCACCACAATCACCCACCCCCATCAAAGCCAATCGCTCTCCTATGATCCCAAGGGCAACCTCATCCAATCCAATGACGACCACTACACCTACGACAATCTTGACCAACTCACATCAGAGCCGGGCCACACCTACGCCTACGATTCA
>JAJFMB010000275.1 GCA_021772355.1 Chlamydiota bacterium
TCGCCTTCTAGCCACTGTTTGACTTCATAATAATAGAGTTGGTTTGACCAGAGCATCCCTGCAAGGGACTGTCTTTGTATGAGTTTCATTTCTTCGGATAGGTCAGGAGTTTGAATGGAACGATAAAAATCATCAGCTTCAACGATTCTTTTTTGGAAAATCTCGTCAAAATCTTCAAAAGGGGCGCTAACGCTCCCTTTGCATAAACGTAAACGGATTGTGGTACTCTCACCAGGCCCCAGGGTACGAAGGTATTTTACCATCCCTTTGGTTCCGAAATTCCCTGGATTTACTGCCTCTTTCTCTTCGTCGATAATATAGCGGTGGAAAGCATCTTTTACGTAAGGAGTGGGATTTTCCCCCATTTTTAAACGTTCAAAATTTGTCTCGTTTTCTGTGAAGACAATCTCTGGTTCTCCTTCCGCATAAAAAGTATAGGGGCCTAAGGAAGGGTGTTCCACATCTATACAGAGAGTGTCACTTTGCTTTTTTGATTTTCTCATAATCGGTTTGGAGGGTACATCGATTAGAGGTCCCGTTTTTTGTCCCCAACTCCAGGTGTTGCGAAACCAAAGCTGTGGCATGACGTAGCATTCAGCCGTATCTTCTGCTCTATTATGGATGGTGAGACGGATAAGTAGATCTTCTTGGTCTGCCTTTGCGTATTCAATGTAAGTATCAAAGTATCGGTTATCATCAAAAATCCCTGTGTCCATCAACTCAAATTCCGATTGGAACTTATCCCGTTTCTGGTTTTCCTTAATGAGTTGTTCATAGGGAAATGCTTTTTGAGGATACTTATAAAGCATCTTCATGTAGCTATGAGTTGGCGTGCTATCTAGATAATAGTAATACTCTTTAACATCTTCTCCGTGATTGCCCTCATCAGGATCAAGACCGAAGATCCGCTCTTTTAAGATGGCGTCTTTACCGTTCCATAATGCTAGAGAAAAAAGCATGTGTTGGTTGCGATCGCAAACACCGGCTAAACCATCTTCATTCCAACGATAGGCGCGGCTTCTGGCATGATCATGTGGAAAATATTGCCATGAGTCACCACTTTTACTGTAATCTTCCCGTACACTTCCCCAGGCCCGCTCACTAAGGTATGGACCCCATTTTTTCCAATTTGCTTGACGATTGCGGTGCTTTTCTAAACGTCCATGCTCTTCAGATTTTGCCATTTTTCTCTCTCAAGCTTGAGTTTCGGTCTTTCAACACAACCTCTTTCAGTTGTTTTCTTGTAAAAATGTACATTATAGAATTACAGCTCGAGTGTAAATAAAAAATTTAAAAATTTACTTTGAATTTTTTCTGCAATTTGCAAGAGTGCCGAGTATAGAAAAATGGAGAAGAATTATGCGACGAACGCTCATTACGGTAGGATTAATCAGTTTTGCTTGCATTGCTTATGCGGGCATTGTCTTTTTCTCAAAGTATCGCATGGCTGATTCAATGTTGATTCCTATTGAGGAAGTCACCTCAATCCAGTATTCCGAAGATCCTGCCAATCGAAGCGTACATTATGATCATTATGCCGATCGTCAACTGAAGCTTATGAGAAGAGACGGTAAACATTTTGATTTTATTTTTGAGTCTCAAGATCCTGATGTGGCGACAATAGCCCTAAAAAACATCGATTTAAGTCTAATAGTTCCTGTTGTGCCTGAGTGGGTCAAAAAGGATAATGACTTAGAGATCATTTCCCTAGTTGACAGAGAGTGGAACCGTCAGCAAACCGTTTTCTTCAGAGATTCTTCCCATCTCGAAATTCATGGCGGTGACGGATTTGAGGCAAGCAAACTCTACTCTGTTGAGCTAGCGCGTAATTGCTTGAATGCTGGTATGTGGGAGATCCTTTTGTTTACGAAAGAGGACGACCGCAAATCCCTATATTATCATGGATGGTTTACATTTCCTCTTGGGCATTATAAAAGCATATTTGAAGGGGAAAACGGGATATCATACTGGAAGCATTGGTTCCGTTTGGAGCATTGGTTAAGTCCTGAAGGCACTTATGTTAACCTTGATAAATTACGCACAATCGAAGAGGAAGTACCCGCTCAAGTTATGTATGATCCTCAAGAAGCTATATTTGCGTCAGGAGAGCAAGCACAAAAAGCGCGCATTATGTCGTCAAAGGGGATTAAGCAGTGGAAAGATTTTGCTGATAAAAGTCACAAAATAAGCTTTGCGACGTTTACTCCTCCCGGACGCTATACAATTCAACACCCATGGGGGAACGAGTACGACCGTTTTGCTCAGTTAAATTCTGCATATGTACGATCGATTGATTCGCCGGCCGCAGAGGAAGTAATCAATGAAATTGAGTTGAATTTTCAGGGAAAAGATAAAGGAAACCAACAGAGATTAATTATCAGTGGAATAGATTTACATCACTTGCCAAAGCTTCCGAAAAACCAATATCCGCGAGGGATCTATATGCCTATGGGTAGTAGTGTACCTCCTGTTTATCAAACATATGAGTCGTTGCAAGAGCGCCAGCCGCAAAAAACTGCTTATTTCAGCGTTTTAGTTGATGATAAAGGGCGTTGGCTAAATTATCACGAAATTGGTTTGGATGGCATAGCCATGCATCGAGACATCATAGAACCCCTCAAAATACATCTTTATCTACTCTCTTATGAGAGACAAAGTTTGATTGGTCACTACGTCTTATCATTAGATCAAGTGCCGGGATTTACTCAAAAAGAGAAATTTTTCAGTTTTCCTAGGCCTTAGGGTTATAATTTTCTAAAATAATCGACTTTTTATAAATTTCTTCCTTTACTCCTTTTTGTGTCTCGTGATATCAAATTTGCAGTTTTTATATGTGAGGTTTTTCATGAAACAAAAAAGTTTGTTTTGTTTTTGTATGATGATCGTCGCACTATGCCGTTGCCACTCATTTATTTATGCTGATGATCCGCCCTCGGCAATCGTTGTTTTGGTGTCAAATCCGGAAAGTAGACAGGTTAAAACACGTTTAGCTGCAGGCCTTTCCCAAGAAGAGGCTACGACATTTTATCAATATTGTTTGAGCGTTCTGACTGAAGATTTGGCAGAACTAAGTAAAGACTTTACGGTTGTGATCTGTCCAGCCACAGCAAAAGACGTATCATGGGCGCGCAAAAAATGGCCGAATTATCCCATCATGCCTCAACCGAACACTCCAAATTTGGGTGAGCGTATTCAAACTGTGATGCATCAAGTTTTGCATCGAGGTTACGGAAAAGTCATGCTTATCGCGAGCGATGCTCCCTCATTACCAGTAGAGTATATTTATCAATGCTATAGTTGCCTCTCAACAGATGATATGGTTTTGGCCCCGGCCAAAGACGGTGGCTTTTATTTGATTGGAACAGCTCAACATCTGCCCGATTTGAAAGAGGTGCGTTGGAGTACGGAATATACTTTTAACGATACCATGAGAGTTTGCACAGAAGATGGAATGCAAGTTGCGATGGGGCCTATGTGGTATGATATAGATGTTGTAGAAGATTTATGGTTATTAGAAAGAGACTTACAAGGTTCCCAAGGTAAGAGAGCGGAATTGCTGGAATGGATTAAATCTTTACCAAAAGTGACCGTTGTTATCCCGGTGCTGAATGAAGAACAACGTATTCCCATGTTGATCTCGCTTTTGGTGGATCTTCACCCTCCGGTTAAAATTATTTGTGTAGATGGAGGAAGCAAGGATGGCACAGTTGAAGAGATAAGGAAGAGAAATATTTTGCCAATTTGTCTCTCATCACCAAATCGGGGGCGTCAATTAAATGCGGCCCTTCCCTATATCAATACTCCTATTATCCTTTTTTTGCATGCCGATACAACCTTGACGCAAGGAGCGTATACAGCAATGTTAGATTCCATGCGTGATGAAAACCTCTATGGAGGTGCTTTTAGTTATGCTTTAGAAGGGAGCGCATTAGACTGGCGTAAACGTGTATTAGAAAGAGGGGTGTGGCTACGCACGCGCGTGCTAAAAATGCCTTATGGAGATCAGGCCTACTTTATCAAGAAAACCGCAATTGATGAGGTGGGGAGCTTCAAAGAGATGCCATTGATGGAAGATCTCGAGTGGTTTGAGCGTCTTAAAAACACAGGAAAATATGTGCTGCTCGATGACTGTGTTTATCCTTCGCCAAGACGGATTTTTAAAAAGGGATGGATTTGGTCAAGCGTTGTGAATCTCTCATTGGTTATGATGTATAAATTAGGTGTTGATCCGCAAAAAATATCCGACATATACTACGAAAAAAAGAATCTTGTAGACGAACAAAAAGAGTTGATCTAAGCATGCAAACCTATGATCCAATCGCCTTACTCCAGCTTCTATTAACAGCACGTGGCCCAAGTGGCCAAGAAGATGAAATTCGCACCGTTTGTCAAGAATTGATGCAGCCTCTTTGTCAGGATGTTTGGGAAGATGCCGCCGGCAATGTTGTTGGAAAGATTGCCGGAAAAGATTCCACAATTCCTCCTATCCGCATTATGGTGCATATGGACGAACTGGCTATGATCGTAAAACGCATTAACGATGATGGATCATTAGCTATTGCTTCGTTGTCGAAAGGTATGTTTCCCTCATGCTACGGCCAAGGCATGGTAGAGGTCATGGGAGATAGTGCTAGAATCTTAGGCGTCTTATCTTATGGATCCGTGCATACCACCAAAGAAACAGAAAATGTATACCGCATGAAGCCTAAACCTTACGGTAAAGGAGAGACTGTCGAGTGGGAGGATGTGAAGGTTGTCACACGCAAATCACCTGAGAAACTTAAATCGTTAGGCATACATCCTGGAACACGAGTTGTCATTGCACAATCAAGACGCCATTTACAAAAAGTAGAGGATTGTCTTGCCGGGTATTTTATGGATAATCGCGCAGCTATTGCTGTTGCTATGGTTGCGGTTAATAAATTTCTTGTTAATCAGGAAAAGCCTGCTTGTGATGTGTATCTTGTTGCAACGGTTTGCGAAGAAATTGGTGCAGAAGGTGCTAACTATGCCGCTCGCTCCCTTCCCGGAGATATCTCGATAGCAATTGACGTGGGGCCTGTTGCAAAAGAGTACCAAGTAGAGCTGTCTTCAGCACCGATTATCGTCTATCAGGATGCGTGCTCGACGTATGACAAGCAGATGTGCGATCGTTTTGTTGAGATTGGTAATGAAATTGGGCTTGAGCCTCAACTTGCTGTATGGTCTAATTATGGTTCAGATGCTTCCATTCCCAAACATTTAGGGCAATCTGCAAAAGCCGGTCTTTTGTGTCTCCCTACTGAAAATACCCATGGTTTTGAAATCATACATGAAGAGGCAATCAGTCGCTGTGCCGAACTTCTCCATAATTATTTAAAAAAGCCTCATTAGAGAAATTGTGCGTCATTTTATCGTTACATTTGCCATACGCTTTTTTTCCTATCCTTTTGCGTTTCTTCCTTATTCCGTTTTACATTGGCTAGGGAAGCAATTTGGGGTTATTGGTTACTTTATATGCCTTAAGTATCGCAAAAGGGCTTTCAACAACATCGCCTTAGCCAAAACACTAGAACTCTCTGAAAAAGAGAGGAAAAATTTAGTCAAAGCCTCTTTTCAAAACCTTATGATTACCGTGATGGAGCTATCTCGTCTCATCCGAAAACCTCATGAATTGTCTCAAATCGCAACTTGTGAAAACTCTGAAGTGTTTCAAGAGGCGAAAGGAAAGGGAGTTGTTTTGCTTTCCTCCCATCAAGCGAATTGGGAAATCGGATTATTTGATCTTATCCCCGGATCTAAAGGGGTCACTATTGGCCGCCCCTTAGCGAATCACCTATTGTATCGTTGGGTTTTGAAATTTAGAGAGAGAAATGGAAATCAAATCATAGCTCCGAAAAATGCTCTCAAAATAGGGATCAGTGAGCTGAGGCAGGGGAAATATTTTGCATTTTTTGGCGATCAGGCCAAAGTCACCAGTCACTATCATTACCCGTTTTTTGGAACCAGGGCATGGACTACAGAAACACCGGCGCTTTTGGCCTATAAGACCAATTCTCCCTTATGCGTCATTAGCAAAAAAAGAGTCGGTCTTAAGCATATTCACCGTTATTCGCCTTTAATTTGGCCCGACCGTTCACAGTCATGGAAAAGTGAAGTGCCTCGGATGATGGATATAGCTCAACAGTATGTCGAAGAAAGCATACGGGAATGTCCAGAACAGTGGCTCTGGCAGCATCGCCGTTGGAAGCAGGGAATGGCTCGTGTACATAAGCAGTTTCGCTACGATTTTATACTTTTGATTATGCCAACCGATCCTAAGCTTTTTTCTGAAGTCAACCGACATTTTAATGCCCTCAGAGAACTTTATCCAAGAGCGGCGTTTACTGCTCTTGTTCCGCGACAGATTAAAGAAGCGGTGAATCTTAGTAATATAACGGAGATTCCGTACCAAAATGATAAAGAAATATTTTTAAATGACTATTCTTACCAACTTGTCTTTGATTTTATTGGATTAAAAAAGATAAAACGTCATTATCTTAGCCTAGGTGCATTTAAGGTGATCAATCTAAATCAATTAAAACAAATGGCTAAAGACCCATCACGGCTTTTTGAGTCAGCATTAAAAAAATAATGAGCGATAAAAAAAATAACGAAGAAGAGATCAAAAAACAAGTGGAACGGATCAACTATTTAGCTAAGCGTCTCCCTTGGATAGTTGTGATTGTTACGGTGATTGTTGCTTTTATTACGTTGATTGAAATCGCCATAAGGGGAGCATGAGAAGACCGCGTCACCGTCTCATTATGGGACGACATTGCATCGAAGAAGTATTGCGACACGCTCCCGATAGGCTTGTTGGGGTGTATACAACAAAAGAACAAGATCCTTTGCTCAAGCAGCTAGAGAGACGAAGGATTCCTATTGAGCAAGTTTCCAAGCGGGAGCTATCACAAATGGTCAATTCCGACTCGCACCAGTCCTTTGCTGCTGAGGTCCATGAAAAATCATCAAGACCCCTCAAAGAATTCCTCAATGAGGAAAAAGAGCAGAGCTTAGTTATTGCCCTGGACAATATCAATGATCCTCATAACTTAGGGGCGATCTTGCGCGCTGCAGAATGTTTTGGTGCCGATGCGATTGTTTACTCCAAAAACCGCGGTTCCGACATTACCCCCACTGTGAGCAAAGTTAGTGTAGGAGCTACGGAACTTGTCGAAATTTTCAAAATCTCCAACCTCGCAGAAACGGTAAAAAAGTTTTATGATGCCGGATACCGCATCGTAGCGACAGCTCTTACTGCTGAAGCACAATCTCTCACCTCCTACGACTTTTCTCCAAAAACGCTTTTGATTATGGGCTCAGAAGCGCATGGAATACAAAAGCTTATTATGCGTTATGTTGAAGACTGCGTCATGATCCCCATGCTCGGAAAGATTGATTCTCTCAACGTATCTCAAGCAACGGCTGTAATTCTTTCACACTATCGTCAATCATTGCTAAATCCTTGAAAGGGAATTTTTAGGGCATTATTGAACTTAGTTGAGCAGTTTTGAAAGGCAATGATGGCGGTGATCTCGACAATTTCATCATCGGTGTAATGGTTTTTGAGAGATGAGAAGATTTCATCTGTTACCTCTTGATCAGAGTAGGTGATGGCTTCAGCGTAGCGAAGAGCGGTTCGTTCGGGTTCAGTGAATAGAGGGCTAGTGGAAAAATTGGGAAGATCAGCGAGTTTTTTCTTGGATTCCCCTAACTTCAGAAAGGTGGCAGAGTTTAGATCGACACAAAATTCGCATGAATTTAGTTGTGATACAAAAACAATTAAGAGATTTCTAAGGGATGGAGCGATGGGAGAGCCTTTTCGGTCGATAGCTCCATAGAATGCGCTTAGGCCTAAAAACACTCTTGGGGCGCGTGCCCAAATCTTGGCAGACGTTAAAACGTCGCCGTATTTTCTCTTTTGCAGATCAAAGATACGCCTTACGTACCAGGGATACGCTTTGATGTCTTTAGGTTGGATTCTCATTTTGCTTGTTCAGGTCGGGATTTTAAAAACAAGGCCATAACGATGGCAAAAATAAATGAGAGAGGGAAAATACTTAAGGCAAAGAGGTAATCCCCCGTTGTATAGACCGGAACTTCATGAATTTTCACAGTATACCATTTCTCTTCAAGCAAATACCCCACTAAGGGCTGTAAAATGGCGCCGGCTATCATGACAGCAAAGTTGGTAAAGGCCAGGGCAGAGCCCCGTGCAAAAATTGGGTTGATTTCGACAGCGTAGCGAAAACCGAGAAGTTCTGCAGAAGAGAAAAAGCCAACAAAAAAGAGCAGCGTGAATGCGACAAAAGCATTCATAGCAGGCATATAGATGACTGGAGTTAATGAGATAAGACCTCCAACCGCGCAGATGATCATCACAGATTTGATTTTCCCCAAATGGGAGGAGATAAGTCCGATGAGAGGGCCGCCCACGATCCATCCAACAAAAATCATAGATGAGGCAAACCCCGCCTCCTCCTTAGAGAACCCGTGAACGCTCTGCAAAAAGGGGATGCACCAAAGGCCTGCAAAAGCTGTTGTCGTGGCATAGAGTCCAGTTGCGACACAAGCGATAATCCATGTTTGCACGTTTGTGCAGACTTTTTTTAAGTTTTTTAAGACAACCGAAAAGGTATCGGCTCTAGTTGTATGTTTTTTTTCTTTGGTGTGGGCGAAGCGGAAAAGGATAAAAACGATCAAGCCTAAAAAAAGACCAAAGATTCCGGCGCTAATAGTGACTTCCCTCCATCCGAATTTCTCAATCGCGATGCTTAAGGGACCTTCCCCAAGAACAGCTCCAAGCATTCCCGCTGAATTACCGATTCCAATTAGTAGAGAAAGATGGCGATGCGGTAATCCGTGGCAGGCAATGTAGAGCATTCCCACAAACGCAAAAGCGGAACCGAATCCCATCAAAACTCTTGAAAACTCAGCTAAACCAAGAGTCTGGGCTACTCCA
>JAJFMB010000276.1 GCA_021772355.1 Chlamydiota bacterium
AAAGGAAATGCGATCAAAAATGCGATCAAAAACCCCCCGAGCATCTCTTTGCAGGTAACAAAACTGTGCAGCAAAAAACGATCGCTATATTTCCACAAGCATTCCAAAATTTGAGACGGTGAGGGCAAAATAAATCTCAACTCTCCCATCATACGGCTCGTCACTTCCCATGAGAGCAACATTCCGGAAAAGATGATTGAAACAATAATTATTTTTTTTAGTGATACAAACATTGTAATAACGCTGCGGCTGCAATGAGCCTTAAGGGTTGAGCTGTTTCGTGTAATTTATCCAACAAGAATGGAACCGACGATTTTGCTCCAATGCGACCCAATCCCTCTAAAATCCTTTCCTTTAGCTCGCGTGAAGCACCATCATAACCATTTTGCAAAACGGTGATTGCACTATCACTGCGTCCCCACAACGCTACAATTAATGCCGCTTGAAACCGAACGTGAAGATCGTCATCAAGCATTAGCTGTTGCACCAGCTCGATCGCAGACTCATCTCCTTCTGTTAAGAGCAGTGTCGACACTAAGCCCGTAATCCCCCACTGCTTCTTTTGCAAATAGACTTTTACGGCGTCGATAGCATGAGGATGCTTTAGCGTTGCCAACATATTCAGAATATCTAAACGTACTAGCTGGTTAATTTCTTCAGGATGTTGTGGGATTAAGGTGTCTTGGCGCATTTTGCACGGAACAAGAACGCGAAAAAAGGGATATTGTTTCCACATCCATCTCTCTTGTTGATGAACAAAACCCTCATAGATCGCTGTGCAAGCACGCTCCACTTCATCCCGTTGTGTCATCAATCCTAAAGCCAAATTAAGCTGGACATAAGGATCCTTTGCTTCCTCGAAAGCCTGTATCATAAGCTTAATACCATAGCTTCCTGTTGTAGCAAGAACTGCTGCAGCCATGCGGGAAACTTCAACATTTCGGTGTTGAAGCCATTTAGAAAAAGCAGCTTCCCCCTTATCGCTCTCCATTAAAGTCAACGCCCACGCAGCCGTCATAGCGACGTGCATTTCAGTGTCCTCAAGCAAAGGTAGAATTGCATCTCGGGTGTTTTCAGCACGAAACATGCCCATAACATGAAGAGCATGCGCTCTAACATCAGGATGGTAGTCGCGTAAAAGCGGTTCTATAAGTTCCACATCGCGATGCAAAGAAAAATGCTCAACAATCTGACACGCCAATAAACGGAGTCCCACACGATCACTACACGCCAGCTTTTCAATTTCTTTCCTCTCAGCTGTGTCAAAAAGCTGAACAAGTGATTGAATAGCCGCCGCCTTTTCCTCAGCCGTAGTGCGGTCATGCGCCACAATAGTAACAAGCTCATCTTTTGACTCTGCGAGCCGCATCGACCCTAACGCCTTAATTGCCTCTAGACGCACACCCCAAATTTTTTCATGACGAAAACGGTAGAGAACTTCATCGCAAAGTTTAGCATCGTGTAGATTTGAGGCAAGCCTTATACCCGCCGCACGAATTAACGAATTTTTATCACGTAAACAACGAGTGAGTTGCTCAACACCTTTGGTATCTTGGCTAAAAAAGGCTCCCAGCATCGCGATAACACGAATGTTGGGATAGGAAGAGTGAATACCCTTACCAATAACTCCCCACGCCATGCTCTCCACCAATTGACGCTCTTCTGAGGCCTCGGGAAATAGTACTCGATACTGTTCCCACACAGACATCATTCTTTTTTCATCGCCAATTTTGGCAAGACATTTGATAAAAGACTGTATCAACTCTTTACTTTCCGGCCACTCTTTTAGCGCCAATTTTGCATCCTCAACAGCTGCAAAATCATCTCCAATCAAATGGTGGGCGTAAATACGTTTGACCCACTGCTGCTCCGTTACAGCACACAAGGGGCCACAAAGAAATAGGAAGACGAGAAAAACTCTCATTTAACGATATCTCTAATTTTTTTGAACTCAGTAGCTTTCGCATCCTGCAATAACTCAAAGAGAACTGTTTCGGACGTGCTTATCCTCGCTCCAAAGTCCCGCATCTCCTCTAACGCAGAAAAATAGTCTTCAGTAGAACGGGAGCTCACCGCATCTCTCACCACCACCACATCATATTCCTCGGTCAATAGATCACGCACCGTCTGTAGCACGCACACATGCGCCTCAATACCGCAAACGATCCACTGTGAACGCTTCGTCTTCAAAATTTTTGAGTGAATTTCTGCATCGCCCATGCAGGAAAAGGTACTTTTATAAGGAAAATCACTCTTTAATTCTTTTTTGATCACTTCAAGCGTCGGTCCCATTTTTTCCGGTACCTGCTCCGTCGCCATGATAGGAATATCCAAAACAGCGCAACCTCGAACAATCTTTGAAAGAGCCAGCTGTAAACGCTCCCCCTCTGCGATATGAGGGAATAAACGCTCTTGAACGTCTACCACTAAAAGAGCAGCTTCCTCTCGAATCAAAGGGTTGATCACGCCATAGCTCCTAATTGTCTTCCCCCAATCAAATGAAAGTGTAAATGAGGGACTATTTGACCTGATAACGGACCATTATTTGTTAAGAGACGGTATCCCTCGGCAATATCAAACCGCTTTGCCAAAACTTGAGCCACCGAGACAATCTCTTTCATTAAATCCAAATCTTCTTCGGAAAGCGACTGTATATCGGGAATCTCTTTCTTAGGGATAATTAAAATATGAATGGGCGCGACCGGATTGATATCTTTAAACGCTAAGATCCTGTCGTTTTCAAACACCTTATCTGCCGGTAATTCGCCATCGATAATCTTTTTAAATACTGTTGTCATGACCTTTCCTCACTAATTGATACGCATTCAAAGCGTCATTTTTCGTCTCCCAAACAGAAATAAAACGTCCTTTATGGCAAAAGATCGCCCCAGGAATACCGGTAACCTGCTGTAATTGAGAATCCAACAACCCTGCCCACTCTTGAGGCAAAGGATGTCTGACCTGCATCCGCTCGTCATAACTTGGAGGAATCCCTCGCAGCTTCCAATGTTTTCCCGCTGGCATAATAATAAATTGAGCCGGGTGATTTGCGCCACCCAATTCAAAAAAAAGCTCAAACCAAGGAACGGCCTTTTCAAAAATCAGGCAGTCTTTATTTTTTTCCATTGCCTCTGAGACCAATTCCCGACAAGATTGAGCATAATGATACCGCTTCAATAATCGATTTAGATGCTCAAGGGTGAAATGAAGTGCTCGAAAAAACGCGATCCTCAGTTCCTCCTCTTCAACTCCGTGATCGATTGGAGTGAAATTCGAAATCACGTGAGAATAGGTGCAAAGACCTGGAATTTGTGGGTCTCTACCATTATCGTGAGCATCCACCCCCATCACAAGATTGTGATTAAACAGCTGGTATTCATGTGGAGAAATAATTCCCTCTGACTGAAGGTAGAGTAGAATCATCCCGGCACTACTCAGGCTGCCTTGGTAGTCAATTTGGTGGTGGTCAAAACACTTTTGCTTCGGTTTATACACTCCGCCAACATCGCACACATACTCACACTTTTCAAGTAAGCGAGAATCCCGGGTACGTACAATTTTATTTTCATCGATAAGATCAAACAGAAGCAGAAGCGCACACGCAGTGACTTCATCGGCATGAAATGTTCCATCATGCGTTCCGAATGATCTGGGAATTTTACTTTCAATCATGACACCAAAAATCTTTTCCTATAGAAACTTAAGAACCTTCAAGTAAGTGCGAATTATGACATATTTTTCAGTTAATCCCAAGAGTTATGAACATTTTCTTATTCATTTTCTCTTAATACCTGCTCAAGAGCACCTAGAGACTCCCTTTACAAAAAATCACATCTATCCACATATGTATCAGTATGTTATATATTTTTCAGTAATTTTCTCATCCGAATACGTTGACAAAAAAAATGAGATCGTTTTTTCGAAGACTCCCTAGGAAGCAAAAGTATTAACACACTATCCACAAAATTACTCCCTAAAAATCAATGATTTACTTATAATGGCGAACATATGGTAAACATATAGGAGAATCCTCATTGTTCAAAACACACAAACTACTGATGATTAGTATCATCCTTACAATTATCTCGTTGATAGCTTTCCCTGAAATCGATCTTCACTGCACACGCTACTTTTATTGCAACCAAGAGTTTTCCAC
>JAJFMB010000277.1 GCA_021772355.1 Chlamydiota bacterium
GACCACCCCCTGGTCGCAAAATGAGAGCGACATCTGGCTCGCCTCCACCCTCTCTTTGCATCGCAACCTCGATAAGTTTCTCTTTCCCGCAAAGCTCAACGATGAGCAGTGCGGACAGATCCTCTCTCTTCTCAGCCAGCCTATCTTAAGCAGCTGTGGGTTAAAAAATCCAACTCTGGAGCGAGCCGACCAGGTGCCGCCGCTTGAGAAGGAGTATATCTCTGAGCATTTCCTGCTGCCCTACACCTTTCAGCAGGCTCGAAAAGACTCCGGTTTTCTCTACGACGAAGAGGGGCGCTTTTTAGCCATCTTCAACGTGCAAAATCACCTTCAGCTGCAGATGACCGTGATCGACGAGAAGATCGAGGAGGCCTACAAAGCACTAAATAGCATCGAGGAGACAATACATCAGAGTTGTCACTTCTCTTACCAAAACCGTTTTGGTTATCTCACAGCGAATCCCAAAATGTGTGGGACGGCCCTTAATGTGCAGATCTTTTTGCAGACGCCCGCTCTTCTTCAGTTAAAGAAGTTAACCCCTTTCATTGAGCAGGCGTCAAAAGGGCAGGTGAAGTTAACCAATCTCGTCGGACAGCCAAGCGATTGGATCGGAGATCTCGTTGTCGTCAGCAACCGCTACACTCTTGGTCTGACAGAGAGCAATATTATTTCTGCCACGAAAGAGATGGCCAAAGAGATCATCGCCGCTGAAAAAAACGCGCGCGACGAGCTTAAAAAATCGAAACCTTCAAACCTTCTCGATCAGATTTCTCGCGCTTTTGGACTGTTGACACACTCCTATCAGCTCGATGCCAAAGAGGCGATGGAGTGTATCAGTTTGGTGAAACTGGGACGCAGCCTTGACCTCGTTAAAGATGTCGACCTCAAGACGCTTAACAGCCTTTTCTTTTTGACCCGTCGTGCCCATCTGATGTCCCACTTTGATGTCGATCTAGCCTCTGAAGAGCTCCTTCATAAACGGGCAGAGTTTCTACATGTTGAGCTAAAAGCGATGCAGCTGAAGATCTGATCTAATCCCTTGCAACCAATCGAGAGTTGTTGGTATTCTCTTTTGGCGATAGAGGACAATTTCTCCTGTGGAAAAGTTGTTCATCGATTTCAACGGAAGGTTATTTCATCACTGCTCCATAGGAGAAAAAGAGTTAATCCCACCAAAAAGGGTGCTTTCTATCCTATCGATGAATTATGAAACAGCCTCAGGGGGTTGAAAAAATGGCCGGTTTCTGACATCAACCAAAAGAGGTGGTTGGACTAAAAGGGTTGGTGGTCACAACAACTTAAGGATCGCTGATGGAAATAGAGAGTCAACCCACAACTCAATCCCCTTGGATGCAGTTTCTGCGGTTTGTTAGAGAGAGGTGTTCCGAGACCGCTTATGAGAACTGGTTTGCGCCAATTCGCGAAGTTGAATTTGATCATACGGGGATAACCCTCGAGGTTCCCAACGTCTTTGTCAAAGAGTATCTTCTTACCAACTACGCTTCCGATTTAAAGTCTTTCCTTCCAACCAAAAGTGATGGCTCTTTAGCGATCGAGTTTTCAATTGCTCCGCAAAAACGATCCTGGAACCAGCAGAAGCCTGCGCAGGATGAGCCGAAGCGAGATGAGGGTAACAATAAAGAGGTGCGGCTCAACTCAAACTACAGATTCTCTACATTCATCGAAGGAGCCAGCAACCAATTTGTTAAGTCAGCGGCTGTCGGCGTCGCCTCCAGACCGGGGCAGTCCTACAATCCGCTCTTTATTCACGGTGGTGTTGGCTTGGGCAAGACACACATTCTTCACAGCATAGGCCACCATGTCCAGGAGAATCACCGATCCCTCCGTGTTCAGTGCATCACGACAGAGGCTTTCATCAACGATTTGGTCGAACACCTAAGAAACAAATCGATTGAGAAAATGAAGCGCTTTTACCGCTCGCAAGTTGATGTTCTCTTAGTGGATGATATTCAGTTTCTGCAAAACCGTCTCAACTTTGAAGAGGAGTTTTGCAACACGTTCGAGACTTTGATCAACCAGAACAAGCAGATTGTGGTCACCTCCGATAAGCCGCCGGCGCAGCTTAAACTCTCCGAGAGGATGATAGCACGCATGGAGTGGGGCCTTGTGGCACATATGGGCATGCCCGATCTCGAAACTAGAGTGGCCATTTTGATGAATAAGGCGGAGATGAAGGGACTCAAAATTCCAAGTCAGGTGGCCTTCTTCATCGCCGAGCATATTCAAAATAACGTCCGCCAACTTGAAGGAGCGGTCAATCGCCTATCGGCCCACTGCCGACTGCTCGAGCTCAATATCACAGAGGAGCTGGTCGAAGAGACTCTCAAAGAGATGCTGCAGAAGTGCCCCAGTGAGCGGATCTCTGTGGAACAGATTTTAAAGAGCGTCGCCACCGTCTTTCAGGTGCGCATCAGCGACCTTAGAGGCAATGTGCGTACAAAGAACGTGGCCCTTCCCCGCCAGGTGGCGATGTATCTCGCCAAAGAGATGATCAATGAATCGCTCATTATGCTTGCCGGCCACTTCGGCAAGACCCACTCGACCATCCTTCACGCCTGTAAGAATATCGAAAAGAAGGTGCAGACCGATGAGATGCTGCGCCGCCAGATCGGCATTATCCGCCGAAATATTGGCTCTTACACAATATAGACTTAAGGAGGCCTGATCAATTCGTGCAGGCCGCTTTTTCGCCCTTTCGTTCCCATTTGATCAATTTCATAAATCCCCTACTGTCAACGGTATGCGAATTTATAAAATCAACCAACTTGAAACAAAATCATCAAAAAATCGGCTGTACCCTAATTGATCAGTGTCTCCTTAGAAAGAATGGTTGTGCCCGAGTCTGGGTACGGATTTGATAACCATAACAGAGTTCTAGTAGATAGACTCAAGCTCGGGCGCGCACACAGGCGCGCACTTGATATTTAAAGAATAAAGTCTTTCGACAAGAACTTCAGTGGTCCAAACGGTTTGGCGTTTTTGAGGACGACCGCATCGACGGGATCTATCCAGCGCTTTGTCTCGCTGCAGCGCATCATCACCGTCTCTAGGTCGAAGGCGAGCTGCTGGTCGACAGGTAGGATAGAAGTTTGGGAAAATTTCTCTTTAAGCTTGCGGCTAAGCTCTAGGCGAATATCTCCTGTCTCTTGAGGAAACTGCGTCAAGAGAGCGAGGCGTGGTGAAACAGCTTCAAGTAGTGAGGCAATTCCGTTATATCCCAAAGAGCCGCTTAAGTAGTTGGATCGACTTAAGTCCTCCGCAGTCACATTGCCAACGCCCAAGATGAGGATATCAGATCCTTGCAGGCGCGTGTAGAGATCTTCACTGAAGTTACACTCTGAGAGGAAGCTGATCTTCTGCGGCTGCTCACCCTCTCTCGTTAAAGAGAAGCTGACGCCGAGGTTGTCGGCTGAACTCTGGAAGTAGGAGAGTTCAATCGCGTTACTTAGGGAGAGCTGCTCGATAGGAGCAGAGTCTTCGAAGAAATCAAGAAGGCGCAGAGCTTCGCGCTCCTGCTTAAAATGGGGCTTTAATAGACGCATCGCCGCCTGGGCTGCTTTGGGCTCGATGAAGTACTTAATTAAGTGGTGGCTCTGGTCACGCATATTCAAAGAGAGGTTGAGGTCGTAGATAGACTTTAGCGCTTCGAGATATTCAGGATGTGACCCAGTGATGATGACATGGTGAATCTGCCGGATGTGGCTGCCTTGTGCATGAAACGAGTCAAGGAAGGAACCGGTAGGATTAATGACGACGCCCTCGCCGCCAAAGGCGAAGAAGAAGCCACCGCGGCTCTTAACCTGGCTTAATGGGTAGAGAGAGAGGTTAACAGAAGCTGGCCACTGCTCAAAAAAGAGAAGGGGAGAGCTGCTGATCGGCTGCTGCTGGCTCTGCTCGATATAGTTGTCGAGGCGGCTCTGTAAAAGGGCGCGATGTCTTTCGACCTGCTCTTCAAGCTCTGTTGAGAAGGTGAAGGACTCATCATCGCTTTCAGCTGCGGGTGTCGCCTCATCTTTGTCTAGAAGCAGCTGATTGAGCAGCTCATCCGAAGAGTCCATTACTGCGCTGCTTGTTTCACTTTTTTCCTCTTCATTCATAAATGTACCGAAGAAATTTGTCTGGTCGTCCATCGTCTCCTCCAAAACTGCTGGTAAGTGGTGAGGATCTCATAAAGTGCAATTTTTCACCAGAAAATGGGGCAACCGAACATTTTTTCTGAATATGGTTTGCATTTTTTTTTGATTTAGATCATAACCAAATTTTATGGATAAACCTGTACATAAGGATGTTCGCATTTCGTAA
>JAJFMB010000278.1 GCA_021772355.1 Chlamydiota bacterium
TTCCATCCGTTTGGGAGGGCCTGTCGTCTCTGGTTCTTCTGTTACAAATGTCTCTATCTCGCTGTCGTGATTGTGATGCCACCCTTGATAGAGCGAACGACTTTTGTAACTGCCGCTTGAATAAAATCGTTCGAACGTCAGGGGTTTTGGTCCCGGAATGGTCATATCGACATGGCTTTCCACATAGTCGCCAGAGATGACATTCACACAACCTGCCGCGACAGTGGGAAGGCCCTGCTGGATATCGCTCAAAGGGATATAGGGATCAAATTCAGATGAGAAAAGAAGACAAGGAAATAAAAATAAAAGAAAAGCAAAATTTTTCAAAATCCACCTCAAAAAAATTTCGCATCAAAATAGAGATGGCATTAATATCGCGCAAGAAAAAAAAGGATTTTTTTATGAGTAACTTTTACAAAGGTCTATTTCTTATTATTAGCTTAGAGATCAAGCTTATTGATAAATGCCAGGAAATAAGTAGGGGTTAAAGGACCTATCGCTTTTTGAAAAAGATCACGGCCTTGGCTTTTATGTTATGGTTTAGATTGCAATACTACTGGATGCTTATTAGGATCTCGTGGAATAGCGATCTGGTATACTTGTGTGGAGAAAACGTATTCGGATCTTTCACCCACAGAGACATATAAACGTAGAGCTGTTGGACTTAAATTAGTACATGTTAAAACTTTATTATAAATTTCAGATGAAAGATTCCATCCTCTTAAATCTGTAAGGTCTGCGCTTTCGCAAATAACACTCACTCCTTTGATGATATCACTCGCTACTCCGTTTATTTTTTGGAGATGCAGTGTAACTAAAGGGGCTGTGCCGTCTCGTACTGTTAAAACACATTCATTAGCTTGTGGGTCACTTTCCGGAAAATGGAATTGCGCAAAGCTTCCATATTCTGTGCGTTCACCTGAGTAACATTGCATTTGAGGAAAGGATGACATGATTTACCTTTTATAATTAAATTTAGTTAAAGCAGTATGCTGATCTTATTAGATAAAGTAAATTAAAAAGATGTTTTGGGACTTAAATTGAAGAATTTAATAATATTTTTTGGTTCTACGCGATAGGGGGTGTTTCCTTGGTAGAAGCCGTAGCGCAGGATCATGTGTGCGCCGATATTGGTGAATTCAAGTTCTTCTTTTGTGCCGGGTTTTTTTAGCGTAATGATTGTTGTGCCTTGCGTGTCATCAAGAAAGGGGGAATATTGCCATCCCTTAGAAGTCGTGTCGCTGTACTGATAGGTTTGACCTTGGAATTGGCAAGTTCCTCTGGATGACATATTTGTTTGCTTCAGAATTTGAAAGAGGGGGTAGGCGAGCTGGGAGTGGGTGAGGCTATATTTTTGAACGGTATCATTGTCTTTTGCCATCACATCAAGCAGCTTTTCTTCATGATTTAAAAAACCGACGCTTGAGGTGTGAGATAAGTAATCTTTGTTATCTTCGCTAGATGGATACATCACCTTTTCCAACAAATCAATGGAGTGTCCGTTAAGTGATGTCAGTGAGCGGATGGTTGCAGTGGAATTTTCACCGCCAATCACAAAGCCGCTTTTATCCTTGAGGGGAGTAAACGAGCAAAAAGGCTTTGGCCATGCCCAGCTTTCCAATGTGGAAAAGGGGACTGTCTTGAACTGATCTATGGCTTCTTGAGGCACCTGACGGGAATGAATCTTTTCACCGGATGTGAATAGGGTGAGGTGATCTTTGTCTCCTTTGACGCGCTGTGACTGCCAGAAATCGTAGGTGATAGCGATGATATTTCCTATGATCGGAAGAGAAACGACACAGCCACGAGCAAAGCATTTGGCTCCAAGTTTAGCCTCAGCTAAGTGCTGCTTTGCTTCTTCTTCTAAACCCTCTCCCGATAGCACATAATTCGCTAAATGATAGATGGTATGCGCTAAGCTCGCAGCAGCTTGAGTAAGACCTGTGATTGTGCTGATGCAGGGAATCCACTGCGATTTATTGAGGGGATGATGGTGTGTCCGTTTCTGATCATTGTAAGTAATGACCTTAATATCGGGTCGTTCAAAGTTTCCTATAACAAGGTAATTTGTAATCATCATTTTCCTCTCTTTTTACGAGCAACAACGTGATAGAGCTCGCCCCACATCGGTGTGACTTTGCCTTCTTCGTCGGGCGTTCCATACACTTTGATAGCGTGGTCTTCTTGGAAGAAAAGGATCTCGAAATCATCTTTTAAGAGCGCTTTAATGCTCTGCTCATCGTGATAAGTCATGGCCTTCTTGGGGTTTGCCGGTTCTCCGAAGAACTGGCCGGCGACGATGCCACCGTCCTTGATTAGAGAGACAGCGTGGTTCCACATAGTGGGAAAATCTTCTTTGGATCTGTAGGGAAAGACGAAGCTTGCGATGAGAAGATCTGCTTGATTCCCTTTGTATTGAATGAAGGGGCCAGTGTACACAGTGACCTGATGCTCTTTTCCGGGGGGAATCCGCTTTTTGAGAATGGTGGTCGCTTCTTCGTCTCCATCAATGGCGACGACATGGATATCGGGAAACATCTTGATCAGCTGTATCACTTCGTTTCCTGTCGAAGCGCCGAAATCAATCACTTCCCTGGGCCCTTTTTCAAATTGCGCAATAGCAAAAGCTGTGGTCTTGACGGGGGGTATATCTCCAGCAGCTTCCTTCTTTAGGTTATAGGTGTGCCAGTCCGTGATGAGGGAGCCGATTTGCTCTCCATCGGTGTCCACTAGCTTAGTCCCTTTCATGTCGTTGCGGTTCACCAAAGCCTCAAAACGGGCAATGTCTTCTTCCGATAGTTTGGCTTTGGTCAAAATGACAACTTTGGGTTTCTGGCAGAGTATGTGTTTCTCAACCTTCTTAAAACTATTGGGGGTAGAGGAGTACTCCCTTAAATCTAAGGTAGAAGAGGACAATAAGACACAACTAATCAAAGTACTTAATATCATGACCTAATAGCATGCGTTAATTAGTAATTTTATTCAATATCTTAGCAATAAATTAATTATTTTAATTTAGAAAAAAGTGGTATTATTAGACGTGTAAATGGAGGGGATATGGTTGACTATGATCTTTGTTCTGGCGAAAAGTTTGCTGTAGCTACGGATCACTCTGGAGCGGATCATCTCGTTAAGGTGCAGGAGCAAACGTGGCTGTCCCGCCTGATGGGAAGGTGGAAGATCACCACGGAACATGAATACCGCATCAAGGGCATAGATGTCTCTCTGGCAAAAATTCTTAAGTGCATAGAGAAGCTTGATTTGAATGAACACGTCCATGTGATGGCGGAAATCAAAGAGAAATACGGTTATCAAGAGGTGAAAGCAGCAGGTGATGCTGTGTGGAACCGCCATATCAATCAAATAGAAACCTCTATTCTTGAAGAAGGCTTAAGCCCGGATCCTAAAGCTAACTTGTTTAAGGCTTTGGGAAAAATGAAGGAGCGTCATATTAGCAGATATTTATTAATTGCGGCACTGGATCAACTCACCAATGATGATTTAATCAAAATTAAGGGAGCCAATCAATACGCGGACTCGACAGGGAAAGTCATAGATATCCTTGTTAAAAGAAACGGAAAAAAAGTAAGGGATGCCGCTGAGCGAGGAAATGTTGATGAACTTATCAAACTCCTGAAGGAAGTCGCAGCCAGTCCTGTTTATAATAGTGATATTGGTAAAGAATGGGCAAAAGATATAGTCGATCATTTCAAAGGTGATATTGGGCAGTTTTATGACAGACTGTCTGAACTTGATCTGGTTACACGGTTGGAAGTCGTCTTTTTTATTAAAGAAAACTGTTCTAAAGAGAAGGTTTATCAAAATAAAGAAGCGTGGAATCGCTTAGTCAGAGGAATAGAAGGAGACATTGCTCCAAACGTGAACTTGTCCGAGGACCCTCTTGATAGAATTTTAAAAGTCATTGATGCATATTTTAGCGATGCATTGGTTAGCGATGTATTGGTTGGCGATGTATTTTTTAGCGATGCATTGGTTAGCACATCTATAAGGTTGGAAACCTATATGGAACTTGTTCTTGATGATCTTCCAAGCAATAAATTAATGTTTCTATTTGAAAAATTGGATAAGAAAGAGTTTTCGGATTACAGAGATAAGGTCTTTAAGGGTAGAGTTAAAGAAGCTGTTCGCAGCAATGATATTGCTTTTATTGCAAAGTATTTGGAAGTAACAGTTCCGGAGCTACGCCAATTTCCTAATGGTTACAATGGTGCAGCCCAAGCATTTATCGCTCATGCGAGTAGCTTTCATTTTAAATTATTTAAGTTAAATATCGAACACAAAGCGAGTGAAATCATTTCGTCTCTAGCTTCGTCCTGTCATTTCGTTAGCTTGAATAAGCTTTTGGATGATACAAGCCGTGTGGAT
>JAJFMB010000279.1 GCA_021772355.1 Chlamydiota bacterium
GCATGACTTCGTATGCGAGAGGTAACAAAGCAAGCCCTGTCAAGTAAAGAGGGAAAACAACAAGAGGTGTCGTGCCCGCCATAGCAAAAGCGATGCTAAAAAATACGGCTGTCCAAAGGGAGTAGTGCGCCGTTTTGATTGCCAGGGGATCGTCCTTTGAAATGGATTTGACCGCTCGTCCAACAAAATTTAATGTGCGTTCGGGGGGATCAAGCGTAAATGGAACTCTTTCAACTTCTAACTGAACTTCCATAAAGTTAAACCTCCCTTTTATTGGTGTGAACTACTCGGACGAACATGCCTGAAGCTCCTCTTTCATTTTACCAAGGAGATTCTGCTGGGTAAAGGAGATGGCGCTTTTGATACTGTTTACGATCGCTTCGGGGGAGGATGCTCCATGACATTTCATGACTAAACCTTCTATACCGCAGACAATAGCTCCGGGGTATTCGGCATAATGGTAACGGCTGCAGTATTCCTGTAGTTGCGTGGCAACTTGCGGAGAGATGTTGTGATGGCTATGCGCGATGATGTCTTCTATTAAATAATTGGTAAGACCTTCTGCTGTTTTAAGAAAGATATTACCGGTAAATCCGTCAGTGATTAATACATCGATATTGCCTTGAAAAACCTCGTGTCCCTCCACATTTCCGGCAAAATGAAAATGCTCTTTTTGGTGAGTATCTTGTAAAAGGCGGTGTGCTTTTCGAAGCTCTCCCGTGCCTTTTATCGCTTCTGTGCCAATATTTAAAAGACCGACTGTAGGCCTTGAGATGTTTTGGGTGGCGCGCTGAAATGCTGTTCCCATCCTAGCAAATTGCACCAAGTTTTCTGCCTTATAGGAGACATTTCCTCCTACATCAATGACTGCTAACGTATGGTCTTTTAGAAAGAGGGAAGCTAAAAGAGCGGGTCGAGTGATTTTTGGAAGTGAGGTTAACTCCAAAGCGCAAGAGGCAATGAGCGCTCCCGTATTTCCCGCAGAAATAAGAGCATCAAGCTCTCCGCTTTTTAGCATTTGAATTCCCGTCACCAAACTAGAATTTCGCTTGCGCCGTACAGCTGTTAATGGATCATCCTCCATAGTGATGACCTCAGATACAGTGTGGCATTTTAGGGAGGGGTGAGGAAGAAAGTCAGGGGTAGCGATGATTTCCAAGCTGTGGGCAGGGCCAAGCTTCTGCTGTAAGTGATTTACAGCATCAAAATATTCGTTAGGAGCTCGTTCGCTCCCCATTAAGTCTAGACCAATACGCCCCAATAGACCCCCCTAGTCTGTGGTTAATCGCTTACTCAGACTCTTCACGCATCTCAACGACAACGCGATTCTGATACCAACCGCAGCTTGAGCAAATTGTGTGTGGCATGTGAGGGCTGCCGCACTTGCTACACGCGCTGATGTGCTTTGGTTTTTTTGCATGGTGTGCACGTCTTGAGTTCTTACGTGCATTTGATGTACGGTTCCGTGGGACTGCCATAACAATGTTTCTCCTTAATTATTCTAAATCGGCAAAGGGGCGGTAGACCTCATCTTCTCGGGGTTGCCCTTGAGCCGGCTCACTTTTTATATATTTTTCTATAGCTTTTCGATGCGGACATTTTCCTTCATGACATTCGGCAAATGCGGGAACTTCCAGCAAAATTGCTTCTCGCACTATCGAGGAAAAATCAAATACTTTCGTCGTTATATTGTCTAACGGTTCCGCATGATAAAAATTATTTAACCCTATTTCCACTTTTACCCGTTCATTGCAAATGGAACAAGGTATCGAAGCAAAGGCAACAATATTTAAATGTAAAATAAGATCGTCGTTTGCCAGATAGGTTTCACCTTCAAGCTTGACAGGATCGGTAAAAACAAGCTCCTTCTCCTGAACTTCAAGGAATTGCGGAGAAACCTCATCGTTAATTTTATCAGCGTGCCCATCCCGCAGTTGGTCAACGTAAATCTTAAAAATATCAAAAACTTGGGACATTATCTTATTTTCTTCACTTTTATCCAATAAATTTACTCGATTAGTTCTTTTAAATCCAGTCCTTTGAGACCGCTCAGATCAACTTTTTTCTGGATAAGATCGAATTCTTAAGGTATGATAGGCGGCAAAATGGGTAATAACGAGATCGATTAAAATATTTACTTACCCATAAAATAGTTGTGCCGGGAAAATTCATTATAATGATTTTTTCTACACACTAAAAAGAATTAACACAACAACGAGTAAGTGAAGCACTTACAAAGAAAGGCATAAGCTCGATAATCATCAGCGATTCTTCATAACGTGATAATTTTGAAATGATTATATCTACCAGATAACAGTAAAGTTTCTTTCGAATTCTAGACATTACTTAAACAATTGTTATCCTAGAACTTTAGCCTTTCTTCAGACGATAAAGGTAACAAAATGCGAGAAATACTCTTAAATATTGAATCCAAAGAGATACGGTACGCTCAGCTGCGTAACGGCCAACTATACGATTTAGTTGTTGAACGAAAAAAAGAGCGGCAGCTCACCGGAAATATCTACCGTGGGCGCGTAACAAATATTCTTCACAACATTCAGTCGGCATTTATCGACATCAATGAAAAAGATAATGGTTTTATCCATATATCCGACATCATTGAAAACACTAAGAAATTTGAGCAGCTCTATGACATGGACTTTGAGCTCGATTACGATATTTCCGGTGTAGATTCCAAAAAAAAACAAAACATGGGGATTGAAGAGGTCCTCAAACCCGAACAACCCGTTCTTGTTCAAGTTGTGAAAGAGCCCATGGGAACAAAGGGTGCGCGTCTTACCTCAAATATTTCAATAGCAGGCCGCTATCTTGTTATGCTTCCCAACTCTTTTCACCGCGGTGTGTCACGAAAGATCGAAGATCGGCAATCTCGAGATAGACTCAAGAAATTGATTCGTTCATTTGAAATGCCAAAGGATATGGGCTTGATCTGTCGAACAGCAAGCTGCAATGCAACAGCAGAACAACTCATTGACGAGGCAAATGACCTTCTTCAGACCTGGCAAAACATTATGGAAAACTTCCAAACCTCGAATGAGTCTACTTTGCTTTATGAAGAGTCAGACATTATTAAACGCGCGCTCATCTCAGCAATTGATAAAAAGTTTGATCGAATCTTAGTCGATGATTACCAAGTACATCAAACATGCAAGCGCCTCTATAAACGCTATGCAAACGAGCACCCCTTAAAAATCGAATACTATCGAGATAAAACTCCTATGTTCGAGCGTTTTAATGTGGAAAGGGAAATTGAAAAGACACTGCGACGTAAGATCTGGCTCTCTAGTGGAGGCTATCTCTTCTTTGATCGTACTGAAGCGATGTACACAGTTGATGTTAACTCAGGACGCAGTTCCACTAATGAAGCTAATGTCGAAGAGGCACTCGTCCGCATTAACTTAGAAGCAGCTGAAGAGATCGCAAGACAACTGCGCTTACGTAATATCGGTGGGCTTGTGATATGCGACTTTATCGATATGCGCTCTCGCAAAAACCAACGTCGTGTACTAGAGCGTCTTAAAGACTGTATGAAAGATGATTCCGCTAAATGCACAGTGCTGGGAATTAGCGAATTTGGTTTAGTTGAGATGACGCGGCAACGCAGTCGAGGCTCCCTTTTACAAACTATTTTTACTGAATGTCCCTACTGTAATGGATGTGGAACAATCAAAAACAATGAAAGTGTTTCGATTGAAGTGGAACGTGCCGTCAAAAAAGCCATTAATATCCAACAACAATTTGGGCTCAAACTCGTATGCCACCCTGAACTCAATCGCTATATGGATACCATCGATAAGGCGTACTTGAAAAAAATGGCAGAAGAGATGAATGCGCAAATAGAATTCGAATCGGATGATAATATGCACATCAACGACTACCGCATTTATTCTACGATTAATAATCAACTCATTGAAGTGTAAGATGCATTTTCTGGAAAGGCTCGCGCGCTATGCGGAAAAGGAGAAAATTTCGCAACCATTGACGCATCTTTTGCATAAATTTTATCTCGCTTATTCTACAGCCCTCGTGGATAATAATCGTAATATCAGCCATATAGACCCTTTGCTCATCCGTTTTCTTGATATGGTTGTCAAGCAGTTGCAAAAGCCCTTTCATTTTAATCCTTTTCACAAAAGAGTCATAAAACCTTTTGACTACTACCACTTTGGATTAGATTTTCTAAGACCCCTCATTATTTTTGAACAGTCTAAGATCCTCGGTTTACAGCAAGTCGACAAGATGGAAGAGCAGCTGGCAAAGAAAGATAATATTATCCTATTTGCAAATCACCAAATAGAGCCCGACCCTCAGATCATCAACCTGCTTCTTGAGAAAACACACCCTCATTTTGCCGAAAAAATGATCTTTGTGGCAGGACATCGCGTCATCAGTGATCCTTTAGCCGTCCCTTTTAGTAAAGGTTGTAATCTGCTATGCATCTACTCAAAAAAATATATCGAAACACCACCTGAAAAGAAGCGGGAAAAACTGCTGCACAACCAAAAAACCATGAAGGAGCTGCAAAAGCTGCTCAATGAAGGGGGACACTGCATTTACGTCGCCCCCAGCGGTGGTAGAGACCGCCCCAATAAGAAGGGTGTTGTCGATGTTGCTCCTTTTGACCCGCAAAGTGTAGAGTTTTTCTATCTTATGGGAAAACAATCCAAACACCCCACCCATTTTTACCCCCTTTCTCTTGCTACATACAATCTACTTCCTCCTCCTAATAGTGTAGAGGTAGAACTTGGAGAGAAGCGGCAACCGAAATGCAGTCCCGCTCATTTAGAGTTCTGTCCGGAACTTGACATGGAAAACATCCCGGGCTGTAAAACAGAAGACAAACGCTCAAAACGACAGAAAAGAGCTAAACACATTTGGCAAATCGTTCATCAAAGCTATAAAAGGTTAATCTCATGAAAAAAACGCTAACTCTTCTCTTATTCGTCCTTGCATTTCATCCTATCCACGCTGCCTCCTACACCACTATTGAAGAGAAAAATACACTCCCTGTTCTTACCCCATGTCTTAAAGACAGGCAAACCTTAAAAATACGTTTAGATAACGGCCTTGAAGCACTTATTATCTCAGACCCTAATGTCGATAAGTCAGGTGCTGCACTCTCCGTCAACGTCGGAAGTTGGAGCGATCCGGAAAAATATCCCGGCCAGGCACACTTCACAGAGCATATGCTCTTTCTCGGAACCAAAAAATATCCCGAAGAATCCGGTTACCATCAGTACATCAAACAACATGGTGGAGAAAGAAACGCCTACACCACGTCCGACTCAACAAACTATATCTTTTCGATCAATAATGACTATTTTTCAGAAGCCTTAGATCGCTTTTCACAATTCTTTATTGAGCCGCTCTTTAATCCCTCCGGCGTAGCGCGGGAACTGCAAGCTGTCGATCAAGAGTATGCCAAAAATTTACAAGAAGACTTTATCAAACAACACTCAGTTCATAAAGATCTAGGCAATCCCAACCACCCTTTCCATAACTTTTCGATGGGTAATAAAGAGACTCTATCGTCAATTTCGCAAGAAGAACTGCGTCAATGGTACAATGAGCACTATAGCGCTAATATCATGAGTCTTATCGTACTTTCCAATTTACCCCTCGACCAACTAAAAGAGATGGTTGTAAATGACTTCTCAAATATTCCCAACACCAATAAAACACCTTTAAAACTTACTTCCAGAACCACAGACGCAAAATACGACCAACATATCGCCTATATTGATCCCATCAAAGATGTCCGAAAAATGGCGTTTGTATGGGAATTGCCACCGAGCATTGCGGAGATGAGAGAAGAGAGCCCGGAAAAAATTGTCTGCTTTATCCTCGGTCATGAAGGGGAAAAAAGTTTACTGGCACAGTTAAAAAGAGAAAACCTTGCAGAATCTCTCTCGTGCGGCATTTTTTACTTAGGCGCCAACCAGACATTCTACTATCTCGAAGCCGGACTGACGGAAAAGGGGCTAAAACATAAAGATCAAGTGATCGAGCGCACCTTTCAAGCCCTCAACCAACTTCGTGAAAAAGAGATTCCGGATACCCTCTTTACCGATATTCAAAACATTGACAAATTAAACTATCAGTACCAATCGTGCGAAGATACGTTCGAGTATCTCACAAAAATGACGCACTACCTACAGCATGAAAAGATGGAGACATATCCCCTCATCAATTCCGTGATCCAAAAATTTGATCCCTCCTCCGTCTCAGAACTTCTCACTTATTTAACACCGGAACGGGTTCGAGTTGAAATTATCACACCCCTAAAAAACATCAATATTCCTCTTGAAAACACAGAAAGATGGACACAAACACATTATACTATGCGTGCTATTCCCAATGAAAAAACAGCCGCCTGGACACAACTAGCAGCGCATCCCAATATCGACATCCCCGGAAAAAACGCTTTTATTCCCGAAAATCTCGACCTCTACCCCGTCACTGAAACTGCAGAGGTTCACCCTCCTCATATCCCTCAGCCGAATGTGATTCTCGATTCTGACAAGGGGAAGGTGTATTTCGCACAAGATCAGCACTATCGTGTCCCAAAGGTGTACTGGAACATCGAGGTAAAAACACCTCTGATTGAAAGCGGAAGCGCTGTGAAAACGGCGATGGCGGACCTTTATATCAAAATGTTAACGGATCAGCTCAACAATATCAGTTACGAAGCTTCGCTCGCAGACCTTAAGTTCTCTATCAAACGCACCGATAATGGTGTTGGCATCACAATCATTGGTTACCACGATAAAGCAGAAACACTAGCTGAGGAGATCTTAAAGAAACTTAAGTCCACATCAATCTCGGAAGATAAATTTAAGATCTATAAAGACTCCCTACAAAAGAAATACCAAAACTTTGCCAATGAGAGCTCTCTTTCACAAGCATTAGAAGTCTTGAAAAATGCGCTGTACCAGCACTATAGCACAGAAAAAGAGAAGGCAAGCGCCATTAAAAAAGTCACAATGAAGAAATTTAATTCCTTCTTAGACCAGCTTTATCAACAGGCTTATGTTGAAGCTTTCCTCTATGGGAATATGACTAAAGATCAGGCAACAACTCTTACAAACAAGCTGATAAGCACTCTCGATGCCTCACCATACCCCAAAAACAAGCAAATCAAAACCGAAGTCCTCGTGCTTCCTCAATCCAAAGGCCCCTTCTATATTGAGAAGAGTACCAAAGCACGCGGTAATGCTGTAGCGCTAGTCATCGAAGGTGATCGCTTCTCGTTTAAAGAAAGAGCCTCCCAGCAAATTGCGATGCAGGCACTCTCTGTTCCTTTTTTCTCTAACCTGCGTACCAAGCAGCAAACGGGCTATATTGTACAGAGTGTTGATCGAGAGGTGGAAAAGCAATTGTTTGACCTCTTTATCGTGCAGTCCAATAGCCACGACATGCGTGACCTTCTAGCACGTTTTGAGCAGTTCATTGAAGGTGAAGTGCAAGAGCTCACACACAATATCCCTGAAACACAATTTCAATTCTACAAACAAGCTGCACTTGCAGAACTCACTCAACCACCTAAAAGTCTTCAGGAAATGGGAGAGCTCCTCACAACTTTAGCCTTTAAATATGACGGTGATTTTACTTGGATTGCCAAACGCATCCAAGCAACCGCCGATCTTGGCTATGATGAATTTATGGAAATGACCAAAAACTTCCTCGGCCGCCACAACAAAAAACGACTAGCCATTCTTATGAAAGGCACCATTCCCGATGGACAGCTTTTTTCCTATACGCGCCTTAAAAACGTCAACGAATTGAAAGAACTCAGCGACTATGTGGCCCTTAAAGCGGAACACGAGTAAGCTTTCCAAAACAGACACGTCATTGACGTGTCTGTTTTAACCTTTTGCCTTATCAAAGCACTCTTTGGCTTTTGTGTGGTCTTGTAATTTTGTATAACAAGCGCCCATATTGGAATAGGTCTGAGATTTTTCCCCTGTAATGGAAAGAGAGTGTTGAAAGTAGACGAGAGCATCGCGGAAGTGTTCTAATTCAAAAAGCAGAACACCTAAATTAAGAATAAAATCTCCCTCTTCAGCCCCTACATAGTAAAAGTTTGCATTTGTGCGATGTATCGCTTCGTAAAGATGTTCCTTTTGCAAAGAAGACGCTTTTGTTAAATGATCTCTTATCTGCTGGTAGAAAAGGTGAAAATTACAGGGATCCCAATTGCTCAGTTTCAACAAAAATAGTATCTCCTCTAAAGAGAGTTGTTTGCCCTCTTCAAGTGATACCAACCTCCAAATATCCTCTGGTTCATAGGCATCAAGAACTGTCGTAAATGTGTGCAACGTTTCAGGAAAATCGCTTCTTGTCCTCTCCATGACTGCAACAATCACTACAAATAAAGGATCAGACATCGACGTGAGAAGCCCCATACCACCTATTCGATGAAAGTACTCCGCCAAGCTATGATAGTTGACTGCAATGGAAAAGGTATCGTGTTTAGAGATCTTCGGCTCTCCCCAACGCTGGATTTGCGCTAGTGTACTCACACCCTGATCACCGGCTAAAAGCAAAAACCGATCATTGGAAA
>JAJFMB010000280.1 GCA_021772355.1 Chlamydiota bacterium
ACGGTTGAATTGTGATTTTCAGTAAGATTGTTAATATATTTTTGTTTGTGTGTTCCACTCATTTAATATCTCATGAACCAGTAGATCAAACGAGCTGGAGAAAGGTGTTGGAAGGGGAAATGCTTCAGCTAGCAAATAGTCAAGACCCTGAGCCGGATTCGGATATTGGTTATTTGTTTGTCTTATCTGCTTCGAATTCATATTTGAGAAAAGAAATTAAGAGTGTCGATCTTAATGACGATTATGATCGGATGAATCTTGCGGTAAAAATTGCAAAGAAAATAGCTTCTTTAAAAGAAAACATAGAAAATGAACAAATTTATGGACCAAAAATTGTGTATAACGGTTGCCAGAGTCAGAATAACGACTTAAGTGAAGCGTTAGATGAGGATTTAGTAGGTTATCCGAAAAATAAGTTTGTTCTCTTAGACCTTCCCCTAGATGAAATAAATACAAAAGGGCAGTTCATATCTATTAAACAGGATCTCTCTTTAGAAGATAATGCCTCTATAGGAATCATCACTCACGCTTATCATTATCCTAGAGTGTCTAGAATGTTAGGAAAAAATGCTCCCTTAAATCCATTTGGAAAAACAGTAAAAATATCAGCATTTCTGGTAGATCGAGAGTTTTCCTCTCCTGGAATTGAGGAGAAAAGAGAAGCAGAAATTAGAAAAATTCCCATTTACGTGGATAAGGGCGACCTTTCTAAGAATCCCTGTTTGGAAGTTACGTTCTTGAAATAAGGTATCGATATATAAATTCTTGATATAATGACTGCAAAGAAAAAATAAAATTATGTATATAAATAGACATGATGTTTAGACCACAAAAATTATTTATATTAATTCTTTATGCTTTAGTAGTCTCTCCAGCTATATCTCAGGCACAGGTCAGCGCGGAAATAAATGGCGAGGTTCAGAATCAAAAAGTGGTTCAAGTCAAGCCAGCTGCCGAGGACGTTGCTATTTCTGCGAGATTGGCCGGCATACTTAATGTGACAGGTTGGTTTGAAGGGATTGATGTTAAGGTTCAAGAAGGCGTGGTGTTTTTGAGTGGTACCGCTGATACAAGAGAGCATCGGGAATGGGCGGAACAAGTAGCAAAAAAAACAGAAGCAGTTGTTGCGGTGGTCAACAATATAACGATTAAAGAGCCGGGATTTTGGGATCTTACTCCAAAGTGGACAGATCTAACTAGTGGCGTCGTTAAGTTGTCGAGGAAGATCCCGAAAATTGCTTTGACTTTACTCCTTCTTGTCGTCACTTGGTTTGCTGCTAAGGCCTCTGTTCTGTTTGTTCGTTGGGCTTTAAAGTTTCGCGTCAAAAGCTATTTGCTTCGGACTGTGATTGCTCGCACGGCGGCCATTCCGGTATTTCTTTTAGGGCTATATCTTACTTTGCATATTTTGGGATTATCGAGGCTCGCCTTGACTGTAATCGGCGGTACAGGGATTCTGGGTTTAGTCGTTGGGTTTGCATTTAAAGATATCGCAGAAAATTTTTTGGCTAGCATATTGGTAAGTGTGCATCACCCTTTCTCTAAAGGGGACTTAATTGACGTTGCTGGATACGAAGGTTATGTGCAAGGGGTCAATAGTCGTTCAACATTGTTGTTATCGCAACAGGGGAATTTTGTTCAGATCCCGAATGCGACAGTTTATAAAGCGTGTATCGTTAATTACACTGCCAATCCGATAACTCGTGATGAATTTGTTATAGGAATCGGTTATGACGATTCCATCATGCAAGCGCAGTCAATTGCCTTAGAGGTGCTCGTAAAGCATGAGGCTGTGGTAGATGAACCTGAATCCTTTGTGATTGCGAGCGAGTTGGCGTCTGCTACAGTAAATCTAAAAGTTCTCTATTGGTTTGATATATCTAAACATAGCCGTATAAAAGTGCGTTCTTCAATAATGCGTTTAATTAAAAATGCTTTTGAAGAGGCTGAAATTACGATGCCGGATGACGCTAGAGAGGTGGTATTCCCAAATGGTGTGCCGGTTCAAATGTTAGATAAGGAGCATGGTTCAAAGCTTAAAGATGATAGCACGAGCAAAGAGAATCCTGATGAAAAAAATACGGAAACCGACCTTGAGAGTGAATCTATCGATATTAAAAAGCAAAATGAACAGTTACCTGATTCTCTATCGGGAGAGAACTTATTATGATAGTTTTCGATCTAAAGGGTTAAATAAACACTTGATAAGAACTGAGTGCTTTGTTATATTAGCCCGTATCAACTGAGGTAGTTACCTCAGTAAGGAGATAAAGATATGAAAACTATAAGTACTTTTAAAAAGTTTCGTTCCATTCTATTTTCATCCTTGTCTCATTCCCATCATCATTCTATCCATCTTAGTTAATTTTTCCTTTTTTACACGACAGTTTCTGAAAGGTTAAGGATTCTTTGAATCCTAATCACTCCTTTAGATCTGTTACATATAATTATTTTTAAAACAACAACCTGAGGTTTTTGTATGAATATTCCACTATTTTTTGGATTGGTGGGTCTATTGGGGAGCTTATGCATTTGGATTGGCAAATGCGCCTCAAAGGACCTAAAAACAAGCGACGATTATTATTTGATGGGGAGAAAGCTTACTTTTTTCCCACTCTCTTTAACTCTACTGGCAACCCAGCTTGGAGGGGGAAGCTTAATGGGTGCGGCACAGGAGGCTTACCTGAAGGGATGGCTCGTGCTGTTCTATCCATTAGGCGCATGTATAGGACTCTTTGTCCTTGGGATGGGATTTGGGGGAAAGCTGCGGAAGTTAAATATTTCGACCGTTGCAGAAATTTTCGAGAAAATTTACCAATCTCGCCGTTTGAGGTACATCGCCTCGGGGTTATCAATTATTTCACAGTTTTTTATCCTAGTGGCACAAGGGATCGCTGCTCGATTGTTTTTTGTGGCAATGGGAGTAGAAGAGCCTATGGTTTTTATCATCTTCTGGTCTGTCTTGGTGGCATACACTGTGGTGGGCGGCCTTAAAGCTGTTGTCAACACTGATATCCTTCAAGCTCTATTCATTATGGCTACATTATGCTTAGCATTGTACTCGATCAATTTACCCGCTGTGCCCACAACAATTAATCCTCCGGTTATTGAGAGTGTAGGTATGTCTGGAATTCCCTGGTCGACTTGGCTGTTTATGCCGCTTCTCTTTATGCTTATTGAACAGGACATGGGGCAACGTTGTTTTGCAGCTAAAAACCCACGGATCATTTCAACTTCTGCAATAGCAGCAGGGGTTGTTCTCCTGTTCGGCTCAGCAGTTGCCATCTATTTTGGGGTGCTTGCAAGAGATTTGGGTATTCAGGTTACGGGAAACACAAGTATTCTGATTGAATCGGTTAAAGCTCTAACAAATACAACAGTTACCACCTTATTCATGGTCGCTATATTTATGGCACTGATTTCGACAGCTGATTCACTGCTCTGTTCTATCAGTTCCAATCTTTCTTGTGACTTTCTCATCTCTCAGAAAATGACTGAGGAGCGGCGTGTAAAGCTATCAAAGATATTGACTTTGATTACGGGACTAAGCTCGCTTGGTATCGCTTACCTCTTTGACAATGTTGTGACAGTGTTAATGGTTTCTTATGAGTTATCTGTTTGTATTCTATTTGTTCCGATTACAGCAGCAGTTCTTTCAAAGCGTCCCTCGTTGCCTGGTGCGTCTCTATCGATGGCCTGTGGAGCTGCGGGATTTATTCTGTTTCGATTTGTTGATTTACCTTTTCCAAGGGAGGTGATGACAATTTTGTTATCCTTTGTTGGTTACATTCTAGGGCAAAAAGTCATGAAACGGGCGGATCTTGCAGAAACAGTAGGGGAGATCAAGGTATGAGTAAGAACACCATTGGAATAGTTGGAGGAGCAGGTCCCATGGCGGGCGCGTTGCTCACCAAGAAAATAATAGCGAACTGTCAGAAAGTGTATGGATGCAATAACGATTATGATTATCCAAAAATAATTTTTGTGAGTTATCCCTTTTCTGAGATGCTAAAGCCCAACTCCGTTCTGCAAGAGGAATCTAAAGTCTCGCGGCAACTAAAGGAGGCATTAGATTTCTTAGTCGAGAGTGGTGCCGATTATTTAGGAATTGCCTGTAATACCCTTCACGGCTTTCTTGATGGGACTTGTTATAGAGATCAACTCGTTAGTCTTATTGTGGAAACGCAATCGTTTTTATCGGAACAAAAGTTTTCAAAAATTTTAGTTCTTTGCACCAGCACCTCAGTGCAGAAAAATGTGCACGATTTTTCATCCAAAATTTTGCCGAGCAGGGAGGAGCAAGAGCTTATTGATGGAATCATTAAAACAGTACTAAAGGGAACTTTTTCCTCGGAAGATAGCCAGCGGGTAAAAGCGTTTATTTTATCAAAAGTTGAGGAAGACCCCACTATAGAGGGAATTTTGCTGGGATGTACTGAGCTATCAGTTCTTTTAGATGCGTTTCCTATTGAGACAGTGGGGACTAAAATCATCGATCCTTTGGATATTTTATCGAGTAAATTGTGCAGATTAATTTTTCGAAAGGAAGGGGAATCAGAGTGATTTACTATAAGAACTTAAAAGGGGTTCTTACGCAAGAGTGTGGGGAACCTCTTCTTTCTATAGAGGAGCATGTGCCGGAAGTACTTTCCCGCTATCAAAACTCTGATATGTATGATTATACGGGCAATCAGTTGCTTCTTCGAGAAGGTTGCCTTAAGAGACTGCGGGAAGCGGACAAGCAGCTAAAAGGAGTGTTGCCAAAAGCGAAGCTACTAGTTGTCTATGGCTATCGGCATCCTGAGGTGCAACAAAGATATTTTTCAGATCAGTATCGCTTTATCAAGCAAAAGCATAGTCATTTGAAGGAAGAAGAGCTGCTTGAAATGGTGCATCAATTAATTGCTGTTCCGGATGTGGCTGGCCACCCTACGGGTGGCGCACTTGATGTAACTATCGAAATTGATGATAAGAGTCTTGATATGGGAACAGGTATTGCCGACTTTAGTGCCGTTGAAAAAATCCCTACGTTTTCTTGTGTGATCACGGAACAACAAAGAACAAGTCGATTGCTGTTACGATCCATTATGATGCAGGCAGGCTTTGCGCCCTATGATGGTGAGTGGTGGCACTTTTCTTATGGTGATAAAGAGTGGGCTTGCTATTATGAGCACGCATTTGCGATTTATGAACAAATAGTTTTGGATCACTAGTGGAGATAATGAAATATGAAAATACGTTTTACTTTTAAACCTGTCCAACAAAGTCAAAGACAACTCATTCATAAGTGGATCGCACAGGACCATATTAAAGAGTGGCTTCATGGAGATGGATTAAGCAATACCATGGAAGGTTTGGATAAGTTTTTTGAAGGCGCTTCTTGGGGAGAGCATTGGATCGCTTATGACAACGACACTCCTTTTGCCTATCTGTTGACATCTCAAATGGATGAGGATGCCATTACTCTGGACCTATTTATCTGCGATCTAAATTATTTAGGGAAAGGGATTGCTGCGCCGATGATTCGCGAGTTTTTAATCAGCCGGTTTCCAAATGTCAAAAGAGTTCTGATAGATCCTGAAGCAACCAATAAACGCGCTATCCATGTGTATCAAAAAGTTGGCTTTAAGATCATAAATGAGTTTATTGCTAGTTGGCATCCTGTGCTTCACTACCAAATGGAGCTCTATATGAAAGATCTATTAGAGCGATGCGAAAGTGAGTCAAAGAGAGAATAAAATGAGTTTTCCCCTTGTTGTAGGAATTAGCGGAGTTTCCGGATCCGGAAAGTCCACTCTGATTAAAAAGCTAGCTGAAACCTTACAGTCAACTTCTATTTTTTGGGATGATTACGATGAAATTTCTCAGGCTCCCCAAGACTATGTTGAGTGGTTTTACTCAAGTAAGGACTACAGTGAGTGGATTTATCCTGAGCTTGTTGGTACGTTGCGCAAACTTAAAAAAGGGGAGACAATCATCTGTCCAGTTACAGGGCATAGGCTCACACCTACCAAATACATATTATTCGATGCCCCTTTAGGCTATTGTCACCAGGCCACAGGAGAACATATTGACTTCTTGATCTGTTTAGATACGGCTCCAGACATAGCTTTAGCGCGTCGTTTAATCAGAGACTATCAGAACAATCCTAATCCACAAAAAATGATTCAAGAACTAGAAGAGTATGTGTCAAAATCAAGACCTCTTTTTATCTTATCTCCCGAAGAAAAGGCTTCTGAACTAGTCGTAGATGGAGGTTTAGCGTTGCAGGAGCAGGAAAAACAGGTTTTAGATGCTTTATCCCTTTTCGAAAGAAAATCGTGTCGATAGACCGTCAGAGCGAAACCTTTGCAATAGCACAAGTCATCTTCTCGAACATAGCTTTGCCGCCATGACCTTCGTCATCAACGACCACAAGCTCGCTACCAGGCCACTCCTTATGAAGCTTCCATGCAGTATCTAGCGGTGAGCTGATGTCTAGGCGTCCGTGAATCAAGACACAGGGAATATGCGCAATGCGATTCATATTTCCTAAAATTTCAGTATCGCCAAGAAAAGCTGAGTGCTTCCAGTAGTGAATCGTAAGAATTGAAAAAGGCAAAGAATATTCAAGATCTTGAAATCGGGGATTTGGACGATGATTCGGATCGAGAGAGACATGAACATCCTCCCATGCACACCACGCACGAGACGCGCTATTGCGTATTTTCAAGTCTGTGTCGGTAATTCCTCGATAATAGGCATCAATAAGCCGCTCATCCTCTTTGGGCTGAACTGCTGCTGCAAATTGGTCCCATTCTCTTGGAAAAATACGACGCATGTCCTCTGTTATCCATTTGACTTCGGAAGGCGTGGTAGTTGTAACGGCACCGAGGACGATTGCAGAGACCTTCTCCGGATGTGTTTGTGCATAGGCAAGGGCAAGTGTTGTTCCCCACGAAATACCTAAGAGTAGCCATCTGTCCACCTTGAGATGAACTCTCAACTTTTCGATATCAGAGATTAAGGCTTGAGTTGTATTTTTCATCAGATTGACACCGGGATCGGTGACCCTCGGCCTGCTTCTGCCACAGCCTCGTTGTTCAAAGGAAACAATCAAAAATTTTTTTGGGTCAAAATGGCGTCGATAACCACCGCTAATTCCAGTTCCTGGTCCACCATGAAGATAGAGCGCCGGTTGCCCTTTTGGATTCCCCGAGGTTTCCCAATAAATTTCATTACCGTCATCGACCGCTAAATGACCAGACGCAAAAGGTTCAATATTTTTTATCATACGTGAAAAATGGTAGTCATCCAGGAGTAATAAGTCAAAACTAAAATAGATAAATATTTCATAAAACTATATAATTAAGTTGTTTAAGATTCGCAAGATTGGGAAAGCGAAAGAACTTCGAAAGTGCTTAGAATGATGAGTAAATAATAGGAGATGATGTCTTGATGGAACAGGACAATCAAACATGGCAAGTGCATGCTAAAAGCATTTGGAAGGCGCAACTCTTCATACAGGAAAATCTGGATGAAGAATTGACGCTGTATCAAGTCGCCAAAGCCGCCAGTTTCTCTCCTTATCACTTTCATCGTATTTTCCGGGCTTTTACGGGCGAGTCGATTCATAACTATATTCGTCGTTTGAGAATGGAAAAGGCCGCTGGCCGTCTTAAATATACACAGCATCCTGTAACTGATATAGCTTTAGATTCGGGGTATCAAACTCCCTCATCGTTTTCTCGAGCATTTAATAAAGTTATGGGTGTTTCTCCTTTTGGGTATCGTAGAGAAGAAGAGGTTCGGGTCGATGGAAAACAGGTAAACCAATCAACCAAAGGGCAAGTTATGATAAAGCCAGATATAGAGAAAATCCCCGATCTCAGTGTGTTATTTGTACGACGAGTCGGATCGTATCAAACCACCCCGCCCGAGGCGTGGAATACGCTTATGAATTTCGTTAATAAGTATTACCCAAAATTGTCAGATGCCAGGAAGTTTAGTCTGGGACTTGATGATCCTGTTATCACCGAAGAAGAAAAACTGCGATTTGATGCCTGTCTGGCAGCACCTGAAGATGTATTAGAAAAAGGTGATGTAGGACGTCAGATACTTAAAGGGGGAAAATATGCCATTTTTCTGCATCGTGGTCCCTATGAAACCCTAGAGAATACGTTTGATGCGATATTTCAGGAGTGGTATCCGAATCACAAAGAAGAAGTCGCAGAGCTACCTTGCTTTTGTGAACATCTAAATATGGAGTTAATGGAAACCAATCCCGATGAGCTTTTAACAAAAATCTATGTGCCTCTTAAATAAATACGCATAGCACTGTGTGAGAGAGGGAACTTATCTAAACCCGTTCTCTTCAAAGATGGGGTGGTTCCTTAAGTCAGAGTAGGCATCATCGCCAAGGTAGGCTTGGATGGGATCGCAAGACTTGGACAGATTATTGATTGTGTACATGCCTTGATCTTCATAAGTGACGATTACTTGATCTCCTGCTTCCCATTCTGAGGGTGTTTCCGGTTGGATCAAAAGTGCGTTGATCTGACTGGATTTAAGCTTTAGAGTGTCTCCACTGATGCTTTGAATATGATCATGGAACTCTAAAAGGTCTGCTTCAATAAGGTGACCGTGCGTGAGAGAAACGCCATAACTATCTCCATCATAAGTATTAGGTATGACTGCATAAAAGTGGTACGAATGAAGAGCATCATACTCGTACAGGTTGGCTCTTAGCGGTCCCAAGTTAACAGATGTATCATGAAAATTTAGGGGAATGGTTTTGTAATTGGCATGGAGATGATATTTCTCGTAACATTTTAGTTTATTCCAGCACCAATATCCATGAAATTTAATGTATTCATGTTGTCCACAAAGCTGATTAGTAATGTATCTTGTTTCTCTTTTCTCATTTTTAGACGGAAGTAAGATTTGACAATCTTGCCCTTTATGATAGGCAAAAACTTGCCTATGCTTAAGGCCTTCGGAAGAAAATAGGTCTTGCACGGAGGCGAACTCCTTGCGAGCGAGATAGTAATTGGGAACCCAACGTTCAGGGTACTCACCTTTTTCTATG